>JAHZBS010000233.1 GCA_019423265.1 Clostridiales bacterium | reverse complement strand
GCCATATGGATGGAATCGTACTGATCCGGCGTCACGGGATTGGTTTGAAAGCTCTTTGTGTCCTCCCAAAACTCCGGATCCACGTAGAGTTCCTGCCCCTTTCCCCGGAGAAATGCGAGAATTCTCTTCGTCACGGCGAGATCGGTATCTTTTTTTCGATTGGGTATGATTAAAAATTTATATGGCTTCATGCGATATCCTTACGACCTCCCGGATGGCGCCTGTCCGATCCTGCAAATCGGAAAGGCCGCCCTTTTCTAAATACAGCAGGTACTCTATGTTTCCCTCCGGTCCCCGAACCGGGGAATATGTCAGGCCTAAGATGGAAAACCCGTGGGCTAAAACCCAGTCCGTGATCCTTTGCAGAACGTCCTCGTGGACCGCCGCGTCCCGGACGACCCCCTTCTTTCCCACCTTTTCACGCCCCGCCTCAAATTGCGGTTTGACTAGACAGACCATCCGCCCATTGTAGGTGAGCCTTGCTGCAATGGAATCCAAAACTTTGGTCAGGGAGATAAATGACAGATCCGCCGACGCAAAATCACAGAGTTCCGGGACCTGCTCTTTCGTCAAAAAGCGAACATTTGTCTTCTCTAAAACCACAACCCGCTCATCGGAGCGCAGCGACCAGGCAAGCTGCCCGTATCCCACATCGATGGCGTACACTTTCCTGGCGCCGTTTTGCAGCATACAGTCGGTGAAGCCGCCGGTGGATGCGCCTGCATCGATGCAAACCTGATTGTCCAGCTGGAGGGAAAATTGTGATATCGCCTTCTCCAGTTTGAGACCGCCCCTGCTGACATAGCGCAACGGATTTTCCCGAACCCGAATTGGCTTGTCCTCTGGAACCATGGCCCCCGCCTTGTCCTCGCGCACTTCGCCCACATAGACATTTCCGCTCATAATCAATGCCTTTGCTTTTTCACGGGAATCGCACAGGCCCTCGCGCACCAATCGGATATCAAGCCTCTCTTTTTTTGCCGCCATTGTGTTCTCCCCTTGCTAAGAATTTCCGGACCCGATCCGCTATGGCCTCAGGACATAGACCATAGTTGGTCAACAGGCATTCCCTCGTCCCCTGTTCAATAAATTTATCTGGCAGCGCCATGGCTTGCACTTCACACGGGTACTTCTTGTCCGATAAAAATGCCGCCGCCTGCATACCAAAACCTCCTGTATAAATATGGTCTTCCACCGTAACAAGCAAATCATGTTCACTGGCTAGCGTTTCCAGCAATGTCTCGTCCATGGGCGCGATGAAGCGCGCGTCCGCTAGTGTGGGGATGACCCCCTCCTGCTTCAACAATTTCGCGGCCTTTTCCGCCATCGATCTGCACACGCCTACAGTCAAGATCGCAACCCGCGCTCCGCGCTTATATATATAGCCTCGCCCTTGCTCAATGGGCGGTCTGCGCTCATCCGCCGGCGCTACGTAGACCCTCCCCTTCGGATATCGGAGGGCAATGGGCCCCGGGTAGGAGACGGCGTATTCCAGCATCGCCACCATCTCGAGACGACAGGATGGCGCCATGATGGTCATCCCCGGAATATGGGATAGATATGCGATGTCATAGATCCCCTGGTGTGTCTCTCCGTCCTCCCCCACGATCCCACTCCGGTCAATGGCAAAGACCACCGGAAGATTTTGTAGGCAGACATCGTGGAGAATCTGATCGTAGGCCCTCTGTAGAAAAGAAGAGTAGATGGCGACAACCGGCTTTAATCCCCCTTTGGCAAGGCCAGCCGCAAACGTGACCGCGTGCTCCTCGGCGATCCCCACGTCAAAGACCCGATCCGGGAAACTATGGCTGAACTCCTCCAAACCGGTATTCTGCGCCATAGCGGCCGTAATGGCCACAAGATTGTCATGGGTTCGCGCCAGCCGGACCAGATTGCGACCTAACACCTCCGACCAGGTCTCAAAGACTGAACCCACGATATTCCCAGACTCCACATCGAAAGATGGCACTCCGTGAAACCGTGCTGCATCCTCCTCCGCCGGCTCATAGCCTTTTCCCTTCACTGTCCGGACATGGATCAGCACCGGCTCTTCCAAATTCCTCGCCTGCTGAAAAACCTTTTGCAGCTCTTTGCAGTTATGTCCATCCACAGGTCCTAGGTAGACAAACCCTAATTCCTCAAACAAAACCCCGGACACGAGCATATATTTCATACGCCGCTTCACCCGGCGAATCCAGTTTGAGATTGGAATTCCAATCTTCGGAATCCTCGCCAATCCCTTTCGGATTCCCTCTTTCGTCTCCAAGTATAGATGCCGCGTCCGAATCTGGCTGAGCCGGTATGGCAGGATCCCCACATTGCTGCTGATGGACATCTGGTTATCGTTGAGTATGACGATCAGCTTCGTTTCCCCTTTTCCTGCGTTGTTCAGCGCTTCATAGGCCATACCGCCGGTCAGGGAGCCGTCTCCTATGACGGCGATGACCTCGTACTCTTCATGCCGGAGATCCCGCGCCTTGGCCAACCCGTAGGCTGCCGAGATGGACGTGGAGGCATGACCTGTATTGAATGCGTCGTGTGGGCTCTCCTCCTCCTTGGGAAACCCGCTGAGTCCATCTTCTTTTCGCAGCGATGGAAATTTATCTTTTCTTCCCGTCAGAATCTTATGAACATAGGACTGATGCCCAACATCCCAGATAATTTTATCCTTGGGCGAAGAAAAGGTCTTGTGAAGCGCCAGCGTAAGCTCCACGACGCCAAGATTCGAACTTAGATGGCCGCCTGTCTGGGAGACATTCTCCAAAAGAAACTGCCGTATCTCCTCCGCAAGCGTGTCCATCTCCTGATCGCTTAATCCCTTCAAATCGCTGGGATCATTGATTGCATCCAACAATGTATTCAACGGCTCACCTTCTGCTAACTCAACATTATTTTCGGCGCCCTACCAGCGACAGCAGCAGCTCTCGCAGCAGTGTGCCAGGCAAATTTTGGAATCGGCTCAGCTCCTGTAGCGCTCGCTGCGTCTCCTCCTCCACCGCCTGCTTCGCTTTCTCAATTCCAAACAGCGATACATACGTGGCCTTTTGGTTCTCACGGTCACTGCCTAAATCTTTTCCCAGCTCTTCAAAGGATCCTTCCACATCCAAAATATCATCTTGAATTTGAAATGCGATTCCAATGGCCTCACCTGCTCTTTCCAGTGCGGACAGCTCTTCGTCCGAAGCGCCGGCCGACAGCCCCCCGCTGACCAGCGCCGCCTGGATCAGCTTTCCGGTTTTGTGGGTCTCGATAAAGGCAAGCTGCTCCGGTGTTATCTCTGCATTCTCCGCCTCCATATCTGCAATCTGCCCGGACACCATTCCGCGGACTCCGGCGGCACGCGCCACCGCGGCGATGGCCTTCGCATTGGCCGGGCTTGGATCTTGCACAAGCTTTCGGGACATGACTTCAAATGCCAGTGTCAGCAATCCATCCCCCGCCAAAATTGCAGTCGCTTCTCCAAATACCTTATGATTGGTCAGCCGACCTCTCCGGTAATCGTCATCGTCCATCGCAGGCAGATCGTCATGGATCAGAGAATAGGTGTGAATCATCTCTAGCGCTTCGGCAAATGGATAGGCGTCATCCTTTGTGCCCCCGCAGGCCAGCGCTGCCAAAAGCGTCAGGACCGGTCTCAGCCGCTTGCCTCCCGCCATGAGGCTATAGCGCATGGCGTCGAAAACCCGTTGATCGTAAGGGCCTCCTCCCGAGACGTCGGCCTCCAACCTCGCTGTCAGCTCTTCGATTGTCTCCGCTAGAAACATGGAAAGCTCCTGGCTCGCCATGGCTATTCCCCCCTTCCTTCTCCCTCATCCTGCTGTAAAATCATGATCTCTTTTTCCGTGGTATCTAGAACTTTGACACAGTATTTTTGGAGCTCTAGTCCCTCTTTATACAGCGCCATCATCTCGTCCAGGGGAAGATTCTCCTGTTCCATCCGCACGGTGATGGCGTCCAGCCGCTCCATGGCTTCCTCAAATGTTGATGGTTTCATA
>JAHZBS010000232.1 GCA_019423265.1 Clostridiales bacterium | reverse complement strand
AAGGTCTACCACAAGTACCGCCCTGGCGTCGTCTTCTACTGGGAACACCTTGGCTTGCTCCACAAGCCTGAATACCGCAAGCGCTGGGCCACCAAGTTGGAAACCTACCGCAAAGCTGGCATCGTGGAGGGCAAAAACTTGATCGTCACCCGCGATGGGCCTGACGGCTCCATCGACATGATCCAGATCGAACATCTCATTGTCCAATACCTGGAAACTTGATCCAGGGACGGACCCGCTCCTTCAATTCAAGGGGCTAGTCCACACTTTTGAGAAGTGTCCCCGCGTCATCTATCGATGGCTTTTTTTATTGGGATAGAAAATCGCTATTGACAACAGTCCGATTTCAAATTATACTAAATAATGTTGGATTTTGAAGACTGCCATTGCATTACAAACTAAATAGCTGTCATCGGAGGACTGGTGTGCCGTAGCACACGAGGCTGATTCACCAATCAGCCCCAGTCGATGGGAAGATGTCGGGTGAGCCCGGTTATTGTATAGACAATAGCCGGGTTATTTTTTTGCAAAACTCAAAATCCGCAAAATTTGTTTTAGGAGGAGCTTATGTTTACTTCACGAACCAAAACACTTTTTAAGTATGTGACGCCTGCCATTCTAACGAATGCTTGCGTCTTTCTGTTCACCATCATCGATGGAATTTTCGTTGGCCGAGGCGTCGGCTCAGATGCTTTAGGCGCTGTCAATATCGCTATGCCCCTTGTAATGATCGCCACAGCCATCAATATGCTCACCTCCATAGGCGGCGTCACCGTTGCGGCCATCCGCTTAGGACGAGGTGAGAAAGAAGGTGCGAATCAGGCATTCATGCACTCTCTGACAGCGAATTTTATCTTCGCCGCCATCATGACGGTTCTTTGCATATTTTTTACCGAACCGCTTGCGCGGATGCTCGGCGCAGATGCACAGTACATCCCGATGGCGAAAGACTATATCTTTTGGTGGGGCCTTTTTGCCATCCCTTGTGCGCTATCTTTGAATTTCCAAAGTTTCTGCCGCAACGACGGTTCCCCCATGCTGGTTGGCGTTGCCACGGCGCTCAGCACCGTGCTGAATATTTTTCTAGATTGGTTGTTTGTATTCCCCATGCAGATGGGGATTATGGGCGCTGCACTGGCCACCGGCATTTCGCAGACCGTATCCATGTTGATCGTCTTGATGCACTTCCTGCTGAAAAAGGGCCACCTTCGGATCCGCCGTTTCAAGCCGGAAGGAAAGCTGTTCCGTGGATTACCGGAAATGATCGCGCAGTTCGCAACCCCCGTCACGACAATCTGCATGAACCATGTGCTGATGGCGCAGCTTGGCGATATTGGCATCAACGCCTTTTCCATTATCTCGTATGTTCCGTTCTGGCAGGCGCTTCCGAGGGCTTGCAGCCTTTGTTCGGCCAGAGCTATGGCGCGAAGCATGAAAAAGATTTGAAATACTATTTCAAGGCGGGCATTGTGATCTGTCTCGTGGGCAGCGCTTTAATCGTGTTGCTGGCAATCTTGCTGGGCCGGCCGATCTGTACCATGTTCGGCGCATCGGGTCAGACGCTGGAATACACGGCAAAATATCTGCCGCAGTATGCGTGGGCCTTTATCGTTGCCGGTATCAATACCCTGATCTCAGCCTACCTGTACTCTACCAAGCGTTCCACCTATGCCATCGCGCTAAATATTGCCCGCAGCCTTGTTCTGAACACGGCGGTCATTCTCGGACTCTCTGCCCTGCTGGGCAGCCGCATCATCTGGTTTACCTTCGGCATTTCCGAGTGTACGGTACTGGTGCTGGCCGTTATCCTGTTGAAAGTGTCCGAGAGAAATGGCATTGTATACAAATGAGTAGATTCATAAAAATCCTCATTCCGGAGCGTTAATGACGGGGGCGAAGAGAAACTCGCGAAGGCGATTTCTCTTCTGCCATGAGATGTTTTTCACACTAAAGGCTCTATGCAAATGGTTTAGCCATTCCCATAGAGCCTTACTTATGTCCTATCGATCCCAATATCGGCACTTTCCACTTGCCTCCAGCACTTTCATGAAAAGACCGCCCTGAACCGTTCGATGTTGAAACCCGACCTGAATGGATGTTACCGTATCATACCAATCCGTCAGGGGAACGCGGGAAGGCGAGTTGTGATAGGCCATCCAGAGGGGTTCCACGAAAGCCTCAAAATCTTCCTTCTCCCGAGCTAAAGTCGCCGTCCAGACAAGCCAATCCGACTTCGTATAGGTCTTTCGATTATCTAAAGGCATACCGTATGGCCGAATCCGCTTCTTATAACCGGCAAATTCTGATGCCAGCACTTCCGCTGGGAAAATACGGCTGCCGAACACGATATCCCAAACGACATTGTATTTCATACTGTACGTGTTGGGCTGATCAAAGGCCAAACGATAGGTGCCATCACCATTGTCCGCCATTTCTATCCAGCGCTCTTTCATGGCATTGGCGCAGGCCATGTATTCCTCAGCTTCCCTGTCATCCCCTTTCATTTCGGACAATGCCGCCATTCCAACCAAGGCCATAATCGCCTTGAGAGACAAATTGCAATTATGGGCGAGATGTCCGGCGAAATCATCCGTACAAAGCTGATTCTCAGGGTCAACGCCATGCTCTTTCAGGTAAGACGCCCATTTCGACAAAGTATCCCAGTGGGCGGCGGCATAGGATATATCGCGGGTCACAATGGCGGTTGCCGCTACCATCAATAGCATGTTTCCGCACTCTTCCACCGGCATCTGCCCATCTAGCGAATTCTTGCTATACACCTGCCCATCTAAAATGGGGTAGGTTCCCACATCATGGGGCGCAAAAGGGTATTGCCAGGCTGGACTTTCCGCATATCGAAATATAGGACGGAGCATCCCCTTAATCAATTCTGGGTTGTAATACAGATACATGGGAATGGACGGGTAGCTGACATCCACAGTGGCGGCACAGCCGTTGCTGAAACATTCTTTGGAAATGTAGAGAATCTCCCCGTTCTCATCCACTGCCAGCTTGTGTGCGGCCATCACCTGGCGAAAAGCCAATTGCAGAATCTGCGCATACCTTTCGCCCCCCGCGCGAACTGCATCTTGAAAAAGATGCTCATCAAACTGGTCACACTGCCGGGACAGATTTGAATAGCCGGCGATCCCCTGCCGGATCACATCGTCAATGGAAGTGCCGTTGCGGTTCCAATAGGCTTTTACCATATGCCCAAAATAGAGTAAGCTCTGCCGGTCATCATAGGCAAACGCAAATAAAGCCGGTTGCTCTGGCGACACCTGCGCCTCGGCCTGAACAAATGTCATGCCATCGTGGGTCGCCTGCGCTGTATGGCCTCCCCGAACCGCCAAATAAAAATATCCCCAGTCGATCCGTATATTATCGCCCTTCTTCGCCAAAATCGGTTGATCCGCGCTTCCCATCTCAACCGCCTCAATCGAAGGCGATATCGTCCGCAGGGCAACCGCGACGGGCATTTGTCCTCTGGAATCCAGACAGAGCTCTTCGGACGCTTCAACCTGGATGGAGACGTGGTGCGGATGACCGTCTAAAAAGCGCGCTCGAATTTCTAAATAGGATATAGGTTGACTCATAACCTCCAACTGATCTGGGATCTGCGGAGACAGAAACGTGGCGGTTAGCTCCACCTTATCCTGGCGAAATATGTAAGTGGTCTTTAGCGCCGTGATGGAAATCTGCGTCTGTGAAAGGGCTGGCAGATTATCCTGGGCGCCCATAAACCTATAGGACTGTCCATCAATTGTGACTGCACCAAGTAACGTGTTGGGCTTTCCCGTCCAATGCCGGGTTGTATCCTCCGCTAAATGATCGGCCATGGACCAAACACTAAAATAGGGGTCCACTGTTATAAGTGGAACAGCTGGCGCTCGCAAATTCATCCTGATTCCTTCTTTCATAAAAAGTCTTGCTTTTTCTATATTTGTAGTATACCATTAGATTATCGTAAAAAAATAGAATAAACAAGTAAAAGGTGAGGAAGCTTAT
>JAHZBS010000231.1 GCA_019423265.1 Clostridiales bacterium | reverse complement strand
GATTGGAAATGCCGCCGTCCTCCTTGTCTGGCTGATGCACAGCGAAGTCCACCACCATGCCGCGGCTCACAAAATTGTCCAATAAAAATTGCCTTGCAAGGTCGATGTTCTCCTGCATGGAAAACTCGTTCTGCAAGGCAATGTCAAAGCTGTATGCAAGCTGGGCTTTCTTTCCGCGCTCGGCTTTCTCCACGGCATTCCAGAGCGTTTCACGGTCTGCATACTCTGGCGGCGCGTGAGATGGCAGCAGGATTTCAGAACAGACCACACCGCCTTTGCGGGTATAGTCGCTGATCTCGCCGTAATACTCACTGTGCAGCTTTTCCCCGGCACGGTAGGCGGCAGCAGCCACGGCAGATTGCCCCGCGCTGCGCTTGATCTGCGTCACATGAAAATGAAACAGTGCGATGGTCAGTTACCTCCTGCATGGCTGCTGACAGTTTCCGTGAGCAGTCTTTGTACGTCCGGCAACACAAAAACCTGTTCTGCAAAAGCGTAAAACTCGGTTTCGCTCAAATCCTTTGTCCGCGGTGCAACGCTCTCAATGGCAGCACCACGGGTGATAAGCCGGTGCGCCCGCTTGCGCCGTTCTCCTTTTTCATAGTAGGCGGCTCGGTTTTCAAGGCGCTGAATTTTGTGCTGTTCCTGCGCAAGCTGCCGCTCCACCTTTTCTTTCTCGGCTTGCAGCTTTTCGATTTCTTTTTCGTGCATAATCTCAACCTCCCGACTGATATAAAAATGGATAGAAAAAGACCGCCTACGTTTTCGGTAGACGGTCTAACTTACGGTATGGGATTTTCAGACTTTGCGGTGGGAATGGTCTGCGCCAGCAGGCTGTTTCCGCAGCAAAGTGCGCTGGGATAGACGCGCAAGCGTCGCAAGGGGTGCAGCCCCTTGTTCGGAACGAAGTGACGCAAAACAGCCCGGCCATTCAAATGTCCGGGCTGTTTGTTTCCGCAGGACGCACGATACAGGGGCTGCCCTGTATAGAAGTGCGCCCTTTGTTCCAAAGGGATTATTTTATGTCAATCGCTCCGTTTATTTGTTCTCACTTAATCATTTCAACGCCTTCATTTGTTGGGTAGAATTGAAGCGCATCTTGGACTGTCATAAACGCTCCGGCATCATTCCAGCTATTTGTCATTCGTTTTTCCATTGCTGTCATTGCAGGATATTGGAGCCAGCTTCGTTGATGAGTGTAATTGACCCAACTGCTGATGATATAGCCATCCTGCATCTCCGCAATGGGATAAGCAACATAGCCACGATAATTTTCACCTTGCCTTGGCATAGAAAAAGTGGCAAAAACATCGGTACTTGTTTGCTCTCCCCAGAAAATGCTGTTGGATGTAAAAGTTTGATTGTCAAGAGAATAATAAGGGGCGGCGAAGGTTTCCCCACCCTTGTCATACAGCACACGTCCAGTCACTTCACCGTCAGAAGCCCATCCATCTGCATTATCTCGATATGCGGGCCAAAGCTGAATCGACTCCGTGCCGTAAAATCCAGGATCGGTAGTCCAAAGGAAATGATGGAAAATGATCCATCTTTCTCGTTCGCCAGGTATTTGCACTCCAACGCCGGTAATGCGTAACTCTTTTACATCATAGACAGTCTTTTGCTCAATATGGCGTTTCTCTCCATTACTATACTCTGTAGTTACCGTTCTGCCGTCATTCACTGGTTCGTCCGTGATGTCAACGACAACCTGTAAAGCACCATCACAAGCTGCAATGTCTTCTGGCGTGAGATCGTTCAAAACATATTCTGGGAAGCCAAGTTCCGTGAGATGGCTCTTGATTACCTCTACTTCAGTATGTTCTGACGAATCCACTGTACTCCAGGCCATCGGATAACTGCCACCGAAAATATAGCCAAAAGCACAGCCGATGATAAGCACTGAAAGGAGAACGAGCACGATACATCTGTCTGTTACCTTAATAGATACGGTTTGAATTGAATACCCAGCTTCATCAAGTTCTTTTGAGAGCATATAGATATTACGGATGATGAAGATGTATCCAATAACCATTGCCCCAGCAATTACCAGTCCATTATACTGAATAACAGCCAGAACGCACATGAGTGCATACCAGATAATCAGTGCAACGGCACCTCCCGCTCGCGGAGGAAGATTTACTTTTCTCTGCACAGCTCTGAGTCCACGCCAGAGACAAAAGAACTCGACGAGCAGAAGCAAAAGGTTTGCAACGGTTAGCACCGATGTGACTTGGGGAGTAAAAATTGTGCTTTGGATAATGGTCGTATTTAGAATCAGCATCGGGAAAAAGTATGCCGCTCGGATTACTGTTATAATAAAGCAATTTCTAAACCATTTGTTTTCACGCCATAGAGAACGAAACCCTACTAGTGACAGCACCATTCCAACGGCAGGAAGAATATAATTTAGGCACCAAAAGTTCAGCGTGATAGCGCAAAGTGCCATGCCAATGAGTACACAGCTCATTGCTTTTCTCCATGGTGTTACATCTTCAACAACATCATCAGGGGGAAAATCTAAAACGCTTTTTTCAAGCATTGTCTCAAAATCTCTTTCGTTCATGGATTCCCATTCATGATTACTCATGCACTTCACCTCCTAACATCTTGCGAAGCTGCTTTTTCAAGCGATACAGTTTTCCCTCGACCGCTCTTTCAGTCATCCCCAGCTCGGAAGCAATTTGGGCTGTTGATTGTAAGTAATAATATTTTCTATAAAACAGCATCCTGTCCTTGGGCGATAACTGGCGCAAAGCGTAATTAACCGCAGATTGCCGTTCTTTTTGTATAATCATTTCTTCAGGACTTGGCTCCGGTGATGGTGTATCGTCTGGAATTTCTTCAACGCTATTATGACGGTGAGTATCCCTCGTATAGTTCAGCGCAGCATTTCTGGTAATCGCCGTCAACCACGTCTTCCAACTTCCTCGTTCTTGGTTGAACTGTTCTATTTTTTTCCAGACACGCATTGCTACTTCTGAAAGGCAGTCCTCTTGATCCTGTGAATTTTGCAAAATAGGCGCAATAATGTATCTCATCAGTGGCCCATAGTGCAACAATAAGGCGTCCATGCCTTTTTCATTTCTTTGAAGCAGCAATTCGATAATATCCTGTTCTTGCACAGCATCGCCTCCTCTCGGATTTGTTTTCTATTTAATTATACACGAGTTGACAAGAAAACCCACAGATATTTCAATAACTTTTATGGGACCAATTTAACCCATTTAAAAACTGATTGTTTGCTCGTTCTTTTGCAAACTGCCGCCGTTCCTCGCTATACGGCGCAGTCAGCCGAAAACTTAACTGCCCTTTCTCGATCTCAAAGGTCAGCCCTCCTTGCTCATCATCGTCGGTCTGGCGGCAGCATTGCGGGTGCTTTGCCGCAAATGCTGTCAGCCGCTTTTTGAGATCGGTGTTGTGGGTCTGTACCTCAATGATGCGGCTATGCTCATCAAAATAAATCACGGTTGTCTTTTGCTTCTTGGTAAGCCCTGTTCTCATAAAACCTCCTGCATAAAAAAAGCAGCAACTACCATTTCGGAAGTTGTTACCGCTTTTGCCACACGATGTCATACCCCAGCGCGTCCGCCAACTCTACCGCCTCGCCATAGCGGAGCGAACCGCGCTTGAGCTTGCCAGAGAGATTTGGAACGCTGCGGCTCCAGCCGTATTCATTGGAGAGGTAGTCCACTACCTCGGTCATGGTTCTGCCGGTGCGGACAATGTAGGACTTGATCTCGTTGCGATAGGTTTCAGATTTTCTCATTTTCAAACTTTCCTCCTGTTTTTTCGATGCGCCCTATGGTAAAATGGGTTTGTTAAATCGTGACACCCGTTCGCCATAGGGCGCTGGTTTTTGATGCACGGCTTTCGGCTGGAAATACTGCCAATGATACGTTGGTCACAGGCGGCACCTTCCGCTTTTGCCGTTTGATGTGTCTTTGCGTGAAACGGAGAAATATCATGTTGAACGACAAACGTCGTTCACTGCTGAATAGCGCTCTATTCCG
>JAHZBS010000230.1 GCA_019423265.1 Clostridiales bacterium | reverse complement strand
CGCTGACCAATCCCACCACCAGGTTTGTCAACAATCTGGCCTATATTTGCGTGGGTGTGGGCGGTGGAATTATAGCGGGGCTGAGCGCGGGCGGCATCTCCAGCTTTATCATCTACGCGACCCAATTCGCAAGGCCTTTCAATGAAATCACAGGAGTGTGGGCTCAGATTATGGCGGCCGCTTCCGCTGCCAGGCGCATTTTCGATCTCATGGAGGTTCCCCCGGAGACGTCCGATGAAGACAGCGCGATTTTGCGCGATGTGTCCGGGAATGTGGAATTTCGGAATGTGGATTTTTCCTACGACCCGGATCGCCCTTTGATCCAGAATTTTAATCTTCAAGCCAGGGCGGGGCAAAAGATTGCCATCGTTGGCCCGACCGGCGCCGGCAAATCCACGATCATCAATCTTTTGATGCGCTACTACGACGTGGACGCGGGGGCCATCTATATTGACGGCGTTGATATTCGAAAGGTGCGGCGGGATACGCTGCGGACTCAGTTTGCCATGGTTTTGCAGGAGACGTGGAGCTTCGACGGAACAATCCGGGAGAATATTGCCTATGGAAAAGAGGATGCCACGGAGGAGGAGATCCGGCAGGCGGCGAAGCGAGCCTACGCGGATGGCTTTATCCGGCGGTTGAGCCATGGCTATGATACTCGGATTCAGGAGAGCGGCGGTATTTTGTCCGGAGGGCAGCGGCAGCTTCTGACCATTGCCCGGGCTATGCTGCTGGATCCTCCCATGCTGATTCTGGACGAGGCGACAAGTTCCATCGACACCTTGACAGAACAAAATATCACCAAGGCTTTTAACAAGCTGATGGAAGGGCGCACTAGCTTCATCATCGCCCACCGCTTATCAACCATCCGCGGCGCCGACACGATTCTGGTCATGGATAAGGGCGCAGTGGTGGAACAGGGGAGCCACAGCGAGCTCATGGAAAAACAGGGCTTCTACTATCGCCTGTATATGAGCCAATTTGAGCAGGAGTGAAGCTTTACTCCTCCGCCTTGTCGATCTGAATGCTGGCGAGCATATCGACAAAATCATCGTAGTACTCGCCGTAATCCTCCGAGGTGGAGTAATAATCGATATAGAACAGATTTCCTTCCGCGTAGAAAGCGTAAGTAGAAAAGAGCTGTTTCTCCGCGGCGGCGAATCCCTCGTAGTCTGTTTGAAAGGTTACGTGAACCGCATCATACCCCTGCACCTGCGTGTTTTCCCAGACAACGTTTTCTAGCGTGTCGAAGGTGCTCTCCAAGGATTGCTGCAAGTTGGAGGCCAATTCATCCAGCGAGGTGGCTTCCTCACCCGCATAGGCCTGAACCGACACAAAGGAGGTCAGATTCGGGGCGGCAAATACGTTGGAGTCCAGCTGCCATTTGCCGTTGTATGTCATGTGCAGGCCGGTGGCGCTTTCCGCAAAGACCTGCGGCTCCGGAGCTGACACGGGAGTTACCGAGAGAGAGTCAAGCATGGCCTCCTTTTCCGAAAGGTGACGCATATAATTTTCTTCCGGCCCCACGTAGACAAAATCAATGCACAGATCGCTCTCCGAGTCCATGAGGATATAATTCTGATAGCACAGAGTACCATAGCTCTCCGTGCTCTGTTGAAACTCCAGCAGGAAGCCATCCAGCCCGGCAATGGTGATCGGGGAGAGGGTTTGGGTCTCGATGAATTCATCGCACACCTCACTCCAGTTATACTGTAGATAGGCCTGATACTCTTCCTGGGTCTGGGTTAGATAGAACCAGCGCATACTGATCTGCGCCATGCCGCCGTCGCTCTGCGACATGAGATAGAGGGAGGTATCGCCCAGCTCTTTCTCCTCCCAGCCGGCGCTGCGGGTGAAATGAATCCCCATGTGGTCGATATCGATAGAAGCGGCCTCATTGAGCGTCACGGAGGATTCCTCCGAAGAATCTCCGGCGCTGGATTCGACCTGAGAAGAGTCCGCGCCTTGGTCAGAACTTTTCGTGCAGCCGGCCAAAGCCGTCAGCGCCACTAGGAGTAGACAAGCCCATGTCCATATTTTTTGCCTCATATTCGTATCCTTTCTGAATCTAAATTTTGTAGGTCCATCACATTATACAAAAAAATGTCGCGGAAGATGTGGCGAAAGGATGAACGTAGTGTTAAAAATAGGCTCGATAAAAATTTCAAATTTTATTTCAGAAAATCTGGAAAAGAGCTTGACGCCACACGAAAACGCTAGTATAATTTACGATAGTGCTTAATAATAAATACCCAATAGTTACAGGCACAATCTGCAGCTGGAGGGAGGGTGGAGTGACATGTCAAACGTAGTTGTGAAAGAAAACGAGTCATTAGATAGCGCTCTTCGTCGTTTTAAGAGAAGCTGTGCCAAGGCGGGCATCATGCAAGAAGTGCGTAAGAGGGAACACTATGAGAAGCCCAGCGTGAAGCGTAAGAAGAAATCTGAGGCCGCTAGAAAGAGAAAATTCAATTGATGACAACTTTGACCATGAAAAGCCTTAGTCCGAACTGTGTGGACTAAGGCTTTTGTAATCTCAACCCGAAAATGCGAGGAGAAGGAGGTACGGAGTATGCGGATGGTCGATCTCATCGACCGCAAGAGGCGAGGCGGTACGCTGGATGAGAAGGAGATCCGGCAGATGATCCAGGGATTCTGCGAGGGAACGATTCCCGACTATCAGATGTCTGCGTTTCTGATGGCGGTTGTATTTCAAGGCATGACGAAGGAGGAGACCAGCGCGCTGACAGCGGCCATGGCTGACAGCGGCGACACTATGGATCTAAGTCAGGTCCGCGGCGTCAAGATCGATAAACATTCCAGCGGAGGCGTGGGGGATAAGGTCAGCCTTGTCCTCGGGCCCTTGGTGTCCGCCGCAGGAATTCCGGTGGCGAAGATGTCCGGGCGAGGCCTTGGATTTACAGGCGGCACCATCGACAAGCTGGAATCCATACCAGGGTTCCGCACGCAGTTGACGCAGGAGGAATTTCTCCACAACGTCAATGCCATTGGAATCGCGTTGGCAGGTCAGACTGGCAGACTTGCGCCCGCCGATAAAAAACTCTATGCGCTGCGGGATGTGACGGCGACGGTTGAGAGCCTGCCCCTGATCGCCTCCAGCATCATGAGCAAAAAGCTGGCGGCCGGGTGTGACGGAATTGTGCTGGATGTAAAAGCTGGCTCCGGCGCATTTATGAAAACGGTGGACGGCGCGCGCCAGCTGGCGATGGAGATGGTCTCCATTGGAAAGAGTGCGGGAAAAGCTATGACCGCTGTTATCTCGGACATGAACCAACCGCTTGGGTGGGCCATAGGGAACCGGTTGGAAGTCGAGGAAGCCATAGAAGTGCTCAGGGGAGAGGGGCCGAAGGATGTCCGGCAGCTCACCCTCAAGCTAGGTACGCATATGCTGGTCTTAGGGCGCAGGGCAGCGACCCCCGAGGAAGGCGAGGCAATCCTGGAAGAGTTGCTGGATAACGGAGAGGGATGGGAACAATTCCAGCGGTTTGTCAAGGCCCAGGGCGGAGATCTGAGCCGCATGAGAGGCACGGCAATGGAAACAGAAGAAGTCACGCTGAAGCCTGGCGTGGTGCAGGCCATGGACACAGAGATGATCGGCGCGGCGGCCATGTGTCTGGGAGCTGGGCGAAAAACGAAGGACGATGTCATTGAGTATGGGGCGGGGATCCGAATCCATAAAAAGATTGGGGACCGGCTGGCGGCGGGAGAATCCGCCGCTACGCTGTATTACTCCCATGGCGCGGATGTGGAAGCGGCATGGAACCTCGTGCGGCAGGCGTATCACATGGGAGAGGAACCCGTGTCGCCGCCGCCCCTGATCCACGATATCATCACATAAGAGATCACATGAGGTGACATATGGCAAGAACATTGGTGATTGCGGAAAAACCATCGGTAGGAAGGGATTATGCGAAGGTTCTGGGGTGCCGGCAGGCAGGGGACGGCTGCCTGCTGGGGGATCGGTATGTGATCACCTGGGCCATCGGCCATCTCGTTG
>JAHZBS010000023.1 GCA_019423265.1 Clostridiales bacterium | reverse complement strand
TTTTGGAGAAGATGGTGGAGGGCCGCCTGAGCAAATCCATGAAGGAGATTTGCCTGCTGGATCAGATATACTTCAAGGACGACGAGAAGACAGTGGGCCAGTATCTCAAGGCCGTATCCAAAGAGTGCGGCGCGGAGCTGGCAGTCAAGAGGTACGTCCGCTATGAAACCGGCGAAGGGATCGAGAAGAAGCAGGAAAACTTTGCCGACGAGGTGGCAAAGCAGATAGGACGGTAAGTGTGCGAAGTTTGCGCAGAAAGTTGTCGGATACAGTTTCAATTCATATATGCATAATGCCCGAGGCAGCTACAGTTGAGTAGCTGCCTCTATTTGAAAGCATTTCTTATGGCGCGAAAAGTTCAACGATTGTTGAGGCACAGTTGAGGATAGCTTGAAGAAATCGAGCTATACTGCGGATACAGTCGGCACAGCACGTACAATGGATCGATAGGAGCGCAACACGAAAGAAGGAGGGAAGTGCAGATGTTTAAAGTTCTAATTGTAGAGGATGACCGGGCACTGCGGCAGCTTTTTTCCCGTGTGCTGATGAATAATGGGTACACTGCAAAAGGCGTATCCAACGGACAGGAAGCGCTGGACGCCTTGGACAGCGATTATTACGATCTCATCATATCCGATATCATGATGCCGGTTATGGACGGCTATGAGCTTGTCCGGCAGCTGCGGGATTCCGGCAACACGACGCCGGTTATGATGATCACGGCCAAGGATGCCTTTGACGATATGCGGCTTGGCTTTCTCTCCGGCACCGACGATTATATGGTAAAACCGGTGAATGTCAATGAAATGGTTCTGCGGGTAGGCGCCTTGCTTCGCCGGGCGCAGATGATCAATGACCGCAGGATTACGATTGGCAATACCGTTTTGGACGGCGACTCTTTTACGGTCACCTCGGAGGGAGAGAGCTCGGTTCTCCCGCAGAAAGAATTTATGCTGCTCTACAAATTGGCATCGTTTCCCGGCCGGATTTTTACCCGTCAGCAGCTTATGGATGAAATCTGGGGGTACGACAGCGAGAGCGACACCCACACCGTTGATGTGCATATCGGCAGATTGAGGGAGCGTTTCCGCGACAATAAGGATTTTAAGATTGTTACGATGCGCGGAGTCGGATATAAGGTAGCGAAAGTATGATAACACGGGAATCCTTTCAAAAGATCAGAAATAAGAAGCAGGGCTTTTTCAGCCTGCGAGTGAGGCTGATTTTTCTTATCATGATCGAGCTGATCGTCATTCTGCTTCTGGCAACGTGGATGAATACGATTGTACATGATGTTTTGAAGCTTCAGTTTAAAGTGCCAAGAGTTTTAGAATTGATCATTCTGAGTGTAGTCATCGGCAGTGGATTGACAGCTGTGTTGGGAAAGGCGTTTTTTGAACCGGTTCAGAAGCTGCGAAGGGCGATGGAAAAAGTGGCGGACGGCGATTTCAACGTGCAGATTGACACGGCGTCCTCTGCGAAAGAGATACAGGAGGTCTTTGCCGGCTTCAATCTTATGACGCAGGAGCTGCGCGCCACGGAGATCTTGCAGACAGATTTTGTATCGAATGTATCCCATGAATTTAAGACGCCCATCAATGCTATCGAGGGGTATGCCACATTGTTGCAGGACAGCGACAATGCTTCCCCAGAGGATCAGACGGAATATGTGGAGAAAATCCTTCTCAACACAAGGCGTCTATCCAATTTGGTGAGCGATATTTTGCTGCTCTCCAAGATTGACAATCAGGCGATTCAGTCCAAGCAGACAAAATTTCGTCTGGACGAGCAGATCCGCCAATCGATTGTGTTGCTGGAACCGGAATGGGTCAAAAAAGATATTGAGTTCGATGTGGAGATGGAGCGCATCGAACTCACCGGCAATGAATCGCTCCTGCACCATGTCTGGTATAACCTGATCAGCAACGCTATAAAATTCAATCCTCCCGGCGGAGTGATCCGCATAGTGCTCGCCCGAAAAAAAAGACAGGTTATCTTTGAGATTGAAGATAGCGGGCCTGGCATTTCAGAAAATGCGAAGAAGCGCATTTTTGAAAAATTCTATCAGGAGGACAGCTCGCATAAAGAGGAGGGCAATGGTCTCGGCCTTGCGCTTGTAAAGCAAATACTGAATGTATCCGCCGGGGAGATATCGGTTGAAAATTTAAGCGGCGGCGGGTGCCGCTTTACGGTTATTCTGAAAGACTGTTAAGCGGCGAATATGAGGGAATACAGAGCGGCGTGATCAACAGCCGCTTTTTTCAACAATTGTTGAGGTTAATTTGAGATTGAGTTGTCATTTTCGGTGTATAGTGAGTCTGTAAGACTAATGCATGGGAGGCAGTGTGTTTACATGATGGAAACTCGGTTTGGAAAATTCATCACGAATAAAGCATTCCCGAAGCTATTTATGCTTCTGTATGCTGTCAGTGTCTTCTTTACAGCATATATCACCGATCGGGCTATCAGTCGTGTTTTCAGCATCCGAACGTATGGCGCAGCCTATATTTTTTATGTGCTGGCCGCTGTTTTAGCCATGGCGCAAAAAAGCGTCGGCAAGAGATGGCCCGATAAGGGCTATAAAGTTGCAGTCAGCGTTCTCTCTTGTTTTCTGATTTATAATCTTTTTTTTCTGGTGCTTTGGGAAATCACAGCTCTTCTATTTCGAACAGATGAGATTGTGGAAGCGGTGGGCGCGATGGTATGTGCCGGGCTGGCTGTCATGACGGTTCTGTACGGATACCTTCACACGAAAGCCGTCGCGTGTGCTACCTATACCATTGCGCTTGGCGAAAAAGGGGCGGAGTATCGCATTGCGCTGTTAAGCGATATCCACCTGGGGGTCTTTGTCGGCCCCAAGCATGTAAAAAAGGTTGTCGATGCTGTCAATGCGCTTGTGCCGGATCTGGTCGTCATAGCCGGAGATATTTTGGATGTGGATAACGACATTTTGACAGACAGCGCCAAGTTGGCAGAGATCAGCGGGATCTTCCGAAATATTAAGTCCCGGGATGGGGTTTATGCTGTGCTGGGCAACCACGATCCCAATGTGGCGGATGAGAGGCTGACAAATTTTCTGCAGGAGGCCCAGATTCATCTGCTGCACAATGAAACCCTGCAATTTCCGCAAATCAACCTGATTGGAAGGACAGACGCCGCCAACAATATCCGGAAACCGATGGAAAGGTTGATCCATAAAATCGACGGCGCAAAGCCGGTCGTCGTTTTGGACCACGATCCGCAGAACATACGGGAAGCGGCAGCCTATGGCGTCGATCTTGTGCTGTGCGGCCATACCCATAGGGGGCAATTTTTCCCCATAACCTTGTTTACAAAGTGGGCCAATGGCAAGCATTATTTTTACGGGCATGAAATATTCGGCAAAACCCATGGGATCATAACGTCCGGCGCCGGCTTCTTCCAGCTCCCGGTCAGAATAGGGACGAGCAATGAAGTCGTGGACATTCATCTGAAATTGGCCGGATAATGGAGAAAAGAAAGGAGAAGAATTCATGAAAGAAGTACAGTCCCCCAAAAAGCCATTGATTTATTACTATGGAATCGTATTGTTGATTTTATTGCTTTTTAACCTCATTGTTTCGCCCTTGCTGGCACAGCGCCAGATACAGGAAGTCGATTACGGCACCTTCATGAGCATGATTGAGGAAAAAAATATTGGCGAGGTAGAGGTTACCGATTCACAAATTCTCTTTACCGACAAGGAGAACACCTCAATCTATAAGACCGGCACTATGAACGACCCCACCCTCACAGAGCGGTTGTATGAATCCGGGGCGAAATTCGAACAGAATATCGAAGAAACCATGTCTCCGATTCTCAGCTTTCTTTTGACGTTTGTCCTGCCGATGGTGATTTTTATCGGTCTTGGCCAATATTTGAGCAAAAAGATGGCGGAGCAGATGGGTGGGAAAAACTCCATGGCCTTTGGCATGGGAAAGAGCAATGCCAAGGTCTATGTGCAGTCCACAGAAGGGATCCATTTCAACGATGTGGCTGGCGAGGATGAGGCGAAGGAGAGCCTAGCGGAGATTGTGGATTATCTGCATAATCCAAAGAAATATACAGAAGTGGGCGCTTCCATGCCCAAGGGGCTTCTCCTGGTGGGCCCTCCCGGCACCGGCAAGACCATGCTGGCAAAAGCGGTGGCCGGCGAAGCCAATGTGCCTTTCTTCTCTATCTCCGGTTCGGAGTTCGTGGAGATGTTCGTCGGCATGGGCGCTTCCAAGGTGCGGGATCTATTCAAGCAGGCGAAGGAAAAAGCCCCCTGTATCGTCTTTATCGATGAGATTGACGCCATCGGTCAAAAGCGCAACTCCGGCCAGTTGGGTGGCAACGATGAACGGGAACAGACGCTGAACCAGCTGTTGACAGAGATGGACGGCTTTGAGGGCAACAACGGCGTCATCATCCTGGCAGCGACCAACAGGCCGGAATCCTTGGATCCGGCGCTGACCCGCCCCGGACGTTTTGACAGGCGCGTTCCCGTGGAGCTGCCCGACCTGCAGGGACGCGAGGCGATCCTGAAGGTACACGCGAAGAAAATCAAAACGACAGATGATGTGGACTTCCACACCATCGCCCGCATGGCATCCGGCGCATCCGGCGCAGAGCTTGCCAATATCATCAATGAAGCGGCGCTGCGGGCGGTGCGCGACGGCCGGACGGCAGTGAATCAATCGGATTTGGAGGAAAGCGTCGAGGTTGTCATTGCCGGTTACCAGAAGAAAAATGCGGTTCTCTCCGACAAGGAAAAGATGGTGGTAGCCTACCATGAAATCGGGCATGCGCTCGTGGCAGCGAAGCAGAGCCATTCCGCGCCGGTGCAGAAAATCACAATTATCCCCCGAACCTCCGGTGCGCTAGGGTATACCATGCAGGTGGAGGAAGGCGATAAGTATTTGATGACAAAAGGAGAAATCGAAAACAGGATTGCCACCCTGACCGGCGGCCGGGCAGCGGAGGAGATTGCCTGCGGAGAAATCACCACGGGAGCTTCCAATGACATTGAGCAGGCGACCAAGCTGGCCAGGGCCATGATCACCCGCTATGGCATGAGCGAGGAATTCGACATGGTGGCGATGGAGACGGTGACAAACCAATACTTGGGCGGAGACACCTCTCTGGCCTGTTCCGCCGATACCCAGAAGGAAATCGACAAAAAAGTTGTGGAGCTGGTAAAGCGCCAGCATGAAAAGGCAAAGCAGATCCTCGGGGAAAATCGCGGAAAACTGGACGAACTGGCGAAGTTCCTCTATGAAAAAGAAACGATTACCGGCGAGGAGTTCATGAAGATTTTGGAGTGTACAGGAGGTGAGCAGTGATGATAAGACGTTCTGGTTACGGTTGGTTGGAATTGGTCATAGGTATCTTGTTTGTATTCCTTGGCATATATTCATTTATCCATCCGGAGAATACCCTGACAGGGATTGTGATTGTCTATGGTGTAATCGCTGTTATTTCGGGGATAGCGGATATTATCTTTTACGTAAGAACGGAGCGGTACACCGGTTTCGGCCCGGCGGTCTCTCTGATTTCCGGCATTTTCAGTGTTATGGCAGGGGTTATGCTTCTGGTCTATCCCAATGCCGGGAAATGGGTTATGGTATTATTGCTCCCGATCTGGTTTATCGCCCACTGTATCTCACGTTTGACGCATTTGGATGTCATCCGGGTTACGGCGGGAAGATTTTACTACTATTTCACTCTGATTGTAAATATTATCGGGATTGTGCTCGGCTTTCTGATGATTCTCCGCCCTGTTCTTTCCCTTTTCTCGGCTGGGTTTATCATCGGCGCCTACTTGATTCTGCTGGGGATTGACAGTATCATCATGGCGGTCAGCAAAATAGGGTCTAAGCCGTAAGGAAGGAGCGCGCCATGATTAAACTGTTGAAACGAATGCGAAAAAAAGAATGGTTGATGGCCGGCCTCTGTGCGCTTCTGGTATTGGGGCAGATCTATTTTGATCTGCGCCTGCCGGATTATATGAGCGATCTGACCGTCCTGATCAAAACGCCGGGAAGCACGGTCTCCGACATTTGGGGAACCGGCCTGGAAATGCTGGCCTGTACCCTTGCAAGCGCTTTACTCGCTATCATCTGCGGATATCTGTCCTCTCAGATCGCCGCCGGCTTCAGCTATACTGTCCGGGAAAGGGTATTCAATCAGGTGGCGGATTTCGGGCAGAAGGAGATGCAGCAATTCTCCGTGCCGAGCCTTATCAACCGCACCACCAACGATATTACCCAGATCCAGATGCTGGTGGCCATGGGCCTTCAGATTCTGATCAAATCGCCGGTCATGGCGGTCTGGGCGGTTATCAAGATTATCAACAAAAGCTGGACGCTTTCGATTATCACCGCCGGTTTTGTGGTGGCTCTGCTTCTGATGATGGTGATTGTGATCGTAGTGATTCTGCCGCGGGTTCGGCGGGTGCAGAAGCTGACGGATAATATCAACCGGGTATCCCGGGAGAATCTGACCGGCATCAATGTCGTCCACGCTTACAATGCGGAGGACTATCAGGCGGAAAAATTTGAGGAGGCCAACGATACGCTGATGAAAACGCAGCTCTTTAACCAGCGGGCTTTGGCGCTCCTGATGCCGGTGGTATCCTTCGCCATGAACGCACTGGCGCTGGTGATCTACTGGGTAGGTGCTTCCATTGTCAATAACGTAGCGGTAACGGATATGGCGGCGCGAATTTCCACCTTTGGCGACGTTGTGGTCTTTGGAACCTATGCGACCTATGTCATTATGTCCATTATGATGATGGTCATGGTCATCATGCTCCTGCCATCTGCGCAGGTTTCCGCCGGGCGTATCAACGAAGTGCTGGAGGCCAAAATCGATCTGCGGGAAGGCACGCATTCGGACGCCCCCGAAAAGGGGACGGTGGAGTTTAAGGATGTCTCCTTCCACTATCCGACTTCCCATAAGGATGTGCTGGAGCATATCAGTTTCAAGGTGAAGAGAGGCGAAACGATTGCCTTCATCGGCGCCACCGGCAGCGGCAAGACCACGCTGATCAGCCTGGCGGCCCGGTTCTATGACGCCACCTCCGGCCAGGTGCTGGTGGATGGCCGGGATGTGAGGGAGTACACCTTTGACGCGCTGTATGACCGGATCGGGTATGTGACGCAGAAGGCCGTGTTGTTTGCAGGGGATATTCGGGAGAATGTTCTATTCGGTGAGAGCCGTGCGGAGCAGACAGATGAAAATGTGAAGAACGCCATTGAGCTGGCCCAGGCGTCGGAATTTGTGGAAAAGCTGCCGGAGGGGATCGGGGCGCCGATTACCCAGGGAGGCGCCAATGTGTCCGGCGGACAGAAGCAGCGGCTCTCCATTGCCCGTGCGCTGGCGCGAAAACCGGAGATCCTGATTTTCGATGATTCTTTCTCCGCTTTGGACTACAAGACGGATGCTATGCTCCGAAAGGGGTTGTCTGAAAATTTGCAGGGGATCACCTGCATGATCGTGGCGCAGCGGATTGGCACCATCCGGGATGCCGACAAGATCGTCGTTCTGGACGAGGGCAAAGCTGTGGGAATCGGTACCCACGACGAATTGATGCACAACTGTTCCGTTTACCGTGAGATTGCCATGTCGCAGCTCTCAGCCGATGAGCTGGGCGCGTAAGGGAGGTGCAGAGCCAATGAACGCAAACCGGATGATGGGGCGTGGAATGAACGTCCCGGAGAAAAGCAAACGGGGGATCAAGGGCATTCTGAAAGAGCTGTTTTCCTACTCCGAGAAGCTGAAAGTTCCCATGATCACGGCCCTGTGCCTTGCTGTGGCAGGCGCCGTCCTGACGATTATCGGGCCGAATCAGCTGAGCAAAATTACTGACCTGATTTCGGAGGGACTGACCTCTCAAATCGACCTCGCCGCGATTGCCAAGGTGGGCGTCCTGCTTTTAGGGCTGTACTTGCTCAGCGGATTGTTTACTTATATCGAGCACTTCATCATGGCGACCATCACCCTGAACCTGTCTAAGCAGATGCGAAGAGATCTGTCCGATAAGATCAACAAGGTGCCCATGAAATGCTTTGGTAAAATTTCCTACGGTGATATCCTGAGCCGGGTGACCAATGATGTCAGCACGCTGCAACAGGCCCTTTCCAATAGTCTGCCGTCCATCATCAGCGCAGTGGCGCAGTTTGTCGGCTGCCTGATTATGATGTTTGTGACGGAGTGGCGGATGGCGCTGGCGGCTGTGGCGGTGACGCTGCTGGGATTTGTGGCCATGGCGCTGATCATGTCCAGATCGCAGAAGTACTTTATCGCACGCCAGCAGAGCCTCGGTCAGCTCAACGGATATGTGGAGGAGATGTACTCTGGCCACGATGTCGTGCGGCTGTCCCGCGCAAATCAGAAAATTAAGAAGAATTTTGAGGGGATGAACCGTGCAGTCTATGACGCCAACCGGAAGAGCCAGTTTCTCTCCGGCGTGATGCAGCCGCTGATGAATGTCATCGGAAATCTGGGCTATGTAGTCGTGTGCGTTCTGGGCGCGGCCCTTGCCATCGATGGGCAGATCACCTTTGGCGTGATCACCGCCTTTATCATGTACGTGCGGCTGTTCACTTCCCCTTTGAGCACTTTAGCCCAGGGCATGACGCAGATGCAGACGGCCGCCGCCGCCGGGGACCGGGTGTTTGATTTTCTCCAGGAGGAGGAGCTCCCGGATGAAAGCCATAAAACGCAGCGCCTTACCGACGTAGAGGGGGAAGTGGAATTCGACCATGTGCGGTTCAGCTACCCGGATCATCCCGATAAGATCATCATCAAAGACTTTTCTGCCCATGTAAAACCCGGTCAGAAGGTGGCCATTGTCGGACCCACCGGCGCCGGCAAGACCACCATGGTGAATCTTTTGATGCGGTTCTTCGACATTAACAGCGGCGATATCCGCATTGACGGAGTGTCCACCTCTGAATTGACCCGGGAAAATGTCCACAGCCTTTTTGGGATGGTGTTGCAGGACACCTGGCTCTTTGAGGGCACTGTGCGGGAAAATCTGGTCTACAACAAAACCGGCGTGACGGATGAGGAACTGGAGAAGGCCTGCCGGGCGTGCGGAATCTACCATTTCATCGAGACGCTTCCCGATGGATTCGATACAGTGCTGGGAGAAAACATTACGATTTCCGCCGGGCAGAAGCAGCTGTTTACCATTGCCCGGGCTATGGTGCAGAATAGCCCCATGCTGATCCTGGACGAGGCCACCAGCTCGGTGGATACCCGGACGGAGCTGATCACCCAAAAGGCTATGGATGCGCTGACGGAGAAGCGCACCAGCTTTGTGATCGCACACCGGCTTTCCACCATCAAAAACGCAGACCTGATTCTCGTTATGAAGGATGGGGACATTATCGAGCAGGGCAACCATGAGACGCTACTTGAAAAAGGCGGCTTTTATGCAGAACTCTACAACAGTCAGTTTGACAAGGCGAGCTAGAGAGCCTGCGGTAGAAATTCAGAATCGAGGGGGGTGAGCAAGGTGAAGACACAAGGGATTGAAAAGTGGGTGCGGATCCTCACAGTTCCGCCCCTCATGGCGTTGGCAGCGCTGAGCATTCTGCTGGCTGTTCGCCCGGCGATCTTCGATGGAGTAGGAAATTATCTGGCGGCAGTCTTTTTTCTAACGGTTTTACCGCTCCTTGCGTATCCTTTGCAGCCTATACTTCCACATTATAAAGATCAGGGAAGAGCCGGCCAGCGAAAGCTTGCTATGCTCATGGCGGTTGCGGGCTATGTCGCCGGCGCCGTCATGGGGATCGTCTGCGTTGTGCCAAAGGGACTGATGCAGATTTATCTGATCTATCTCATCTCCGGAGTGCTTACGCTGTTGTTTAACAAAGTATTTAAGATAAAAGCAAGCGGTCACGCCTGCGGCATCGCCGGTCCCGTCGCCTATCTAGTATATTTTGTCGGCTGGCCCGCTTTGGCCGGCTGCATCGTTCTGGCGATGGCGTATTGGGCGTCGCTTCGCATGGGGCGGCATACTTGGCCGGAGCTGTTGCTTGGCAGCGCGATTCCGGTGGCTGTGACAGTGCTACTTGCCTGCCTATAAAGGCAGTTTCTATATAAAAAGGTAAACAATGAAAGGTATGTGATTGGAGTATGTTAGAGCTTAAGAACATCAAAAAAGACTACCCGGCCGGTGATGGGAAAGTGGCGGCTTTAAAGGGAATCAGTCTTCAATTTCGCAAGAGCGAATTTGTTTCCATTTTAGGTCCTTCCGGCTGTGGAAAGACCACCATGCTGAACATCATCGGGGGGCTGGATCAATATACGGAGGGAGATCTGCTGATCAACGGAAAGTCAACGAAGGACTTTAAGGATCGGGACTGGGACGCCTACCGCAACCATTCCATCGGTTTTGTCTTTCAGAGCTATAACCTGATTCCCCACCAGAGCGTGTTGCAGAATGTGGAGCTGGCACTATCCCTGTCCGGCGTCTCCAAGCAGGAGCGCCGCCGCAGGGCAAAAGAAGCGCTGGAACGGGTGGGACTGGGAAACCAGCTGGGCAAAAAGCCGAACCAGATGTCCGGCGGACAGATGCAGCGGGTTGCCATCGCCAGGGCGATTGTAAACAACCCGGATATCATTCTCGCAGACGAACCCACCGGCGCGTTGGATTCCGAGACGAGCGTCCAGGTTATGGAAATCCTCAAGGAGATTTCCCGCGATCGGCTGGTCATTATGGTTACGCATAACCCCAATCTTGCCGAGAAGTATTCTACCCGCATCATTCGGATGCTGGACGGAACGGTTACGAATGATTCTCAGCCGCTGACCAAGGACGAACTGGCCCGAGAGCGACAGGGAGATGAAGAAAAACAGGGAGTGAAAAAACAAGAGAAGAAGCCTTCCATGAGCTTTGCCACATCTTTTGGCCTTTCTTTAAAAAATCTGTTCACCAAAAAAGGGCGCACGGCTTTGACCTCCTTTGCCGGAAGCATCGGCATCATCGGGATCGCTCTAATTTTGGCGGTATCACAGGGGATGACAGCCTATATTGACACCTTGCAGGAAGACACGCTTTCCTCCTATCCATTGACCATTGAAGCGACATATACGGATCTGGGAACCCTGTTAGAAACCTTTATGGGCGCCGCAAAATCCGGATATGAACACGAAGACGACGCGGTTTACTCCAAGGCGATTGTGTATGATATGATCAACTCCCTGAACAATATGGAGACCGCAGAAAATGACTTGAAATCCTTTAAGGAATATATTGAAGCAGAACGTGCAAAGGATAGCAGTGAGTCCGAGCTGGGTCAGGCAATCAGCGGTGTGCAGTATACCTACGACATGGATCTGCTGGTTTACACCAAAAATGTGGACGGGAATATCATTCGCTCTGACGCGGAGGAACTGCTGAAGAGCATCATTATGGAATACATGGGCATGGATGTATCCACCATGTTGGAAATGGGAGAAAGTTCCAGCATGGGGGACAGCTCTTCCATCATGTCGATGATGTCGGGTGGCCAGATGTCCATGAATCTGTGGCAGGAAATGCTGCCCGGCGATAACGGGAGACTGGTGAGTCCGCTGTTGGAAAAACAGTACGATGTGGTCTACGGCTCCTGGCCCACAGAGTACAATGAAATCGTGTTGGTGCTGGATGAAAATAACGAATTGGACGATATGACACTGTACGCTCTGGGGCTCAAGTCGGAGGAGGATATCGACGCGATTATGGATGCGGCGCTGAATAAAACGGAGCTGCCCGTCGATACCCAGAAATGGAGCTATGAGGACATCTGCAATATGGAATTCCGCACGATCCTGAATTCCGACTGCTATTCGCTGGATGAGAGCACAGGTCTGTATACCGATTTGCGGGAGACGGATGCAGGGCTGCGCTATCTGTACGATAACGGTACAGTGCTGAAGGTTTCCGGCATCATTAAGCCCAATGAAGACGCGGTCTCCACCATGCTTTCCGGTTCCATCGGCTACACAAGCAAACTGACCGAATATGTAATTGAGCATACAAAAGACTCGGCTGCGGTAGCGGCCCAGATGGAAGACCATTCTACGGATATTTTTACGGGACTGCCTTTCAGGGAAAATACCGGCAGCTTGACGGACAGTGAAAAGGAACAGGAATTTCGCCGCTATATATCCGGGTTGGACGGTAAGGGGAAAGCGGACGCTTATGTACAGATTATGAGCGTCCCCAGCGAAGAACAGCTTTCCGCCGCCGTAGCGCAGGCTATGGGGGGCATGGACCGTGCCACAATGGAGGATGCCTTGATGCAGGCCATGATCCAGCAGATGGGCATGAGCGAAACGAGTGTGCAGGAATATGTGGACGCCATGGGCGACGAGGAACTGAACGAGCTGATGGAGCAGATGGTCGCCGAACAGGTGAAGGCTCAGTATGCCGGCGAAGTGCAGCAGCAGCTCAGCGGAATGAGCGCGGAACAGCTGGCGGGAGCGCTGGAACAGTCTATGGGGACATTTACCACCGAACAGTGTGCGGCATACTATGACGAAGTTCTGCAATTTTCCGAATCCTCTTACGATGACAATCTCAGCGAACTCGGGTGCGTGGACCTTGAAAAACCGGCATCCATCAACTTGTATGCCTCCACCTTCGAGAATAAGGACGTAATCGAGGATGCGATTTCCGCTTACAATGAAACAGTGGATGAACTGTCCCAGATTCAGTATACCGACTATGTGGGACTGATGATGTCCTCCGTGACATCCATTATCAATGCCATCACCTATGTGCTGATCGCCTTCGTGGCAGTCTCCCTGGTCGTATCTTCCATCATGATCGGCGTCATCACGTTGATTTCCGTCCAGGAGAGGACGAAGGAAATCGGTATCCTGCGCGCCATCGGCGCATCCAAGAAGAATGTATCCCGTCTGTTCAACGCAGAGACCGTGATCATCGGGTTTACCTCCGGCGCGTTGGGCGTGCTGCTTACGTACCTGCTGTGTTTCCCCATCAATGCGATTCTGAACTACTTTACTGGAATCAGCGGGCTCAGGGCGTTCCTGCCAGTCTCGGCCGCGCTTATATTGGTTGCCATCAGTGTGCTGCTCACTCTGTTGTCAGGAATTATCCCGTCCAGAAGCGCAGCCAAGAAGGATCCGGTGGTGGCACTTCGGACGGAATAAGAGGTTCCCGTTGGAATGGAATAGCATTTCGCAGTTATCAACGCTTCATCGCTTGACATTTTGCGCTGTGTATGGTATTATATTATCGACATATGCCGATAATGATTTGAAAACGGAGGTGATGATATGGCAAGGCCAAGCCGGTGCCGGCGGGTTTGTGGGGAACCGACATATCATAGTTTTGCTCCCAGCGGAGAGGGGCATACGGGGACGGTGACCCTCTCTGTGGATGAGTACGAAGCCATTCGTCTGATTGACTATGAGAAGAGAACCCATGAGCAATGCGCGGCCCAGATGGAGATTTCCAGGACAACGGCCACGGAGATTTATGAGAGCGCACGGTTTAAAATCTCTGACAGCCTTGTAAATGGAAAAGCTCTCATCATTTCGGGAGGACATTATCGGGTTTGCCAAGGAACTGTACAGGGGTGCGGGGGACCATGTAAATGGATTTCCCCCTCCTGTCCTAAACTAAATACCCATACAGAAGGAGTGTTTGCGATGAGAATTGCGGTACCTTATGAGAATGGAATGGTATTTCAGCATTTTGGACATACCCGTCAGGTCAAGATCTACGACACAGAGAATGGACAAATTGCCAATGAACAGGTGGTGGACACGGCGGGCAGCGGCCACGGCGCCCTGGCGGGTTTTCTGTCTGAACGGAAGGTGGATGTGCTGATTTGCGGTGGCATTGGGGGAGGGGCACAGGAGGCTCTCGCTCAGGCAGGGATCAAACTTTACGGCGGTGTGACCGGCGCTGCGGATGAAGCGGTAAAGGCGCTTTTGACGGACAGCCTGGAGTATAATCCTGATGTCCACTGCGATCATCACAGCCACGATCACCATGATCATCACGACCATCACGATCACCATGGCCATCACGATCATCACGGCCATTGCGGCGAACACAAGCATGGATGTGCCGGCAACGGCGGCCATTGTGGGGAGCATGAATAGTAAGCTGAAAGAATTTATGGCCCGAACAGAGACTGTGAGATGCGAGGGTGTCCCAAAAGGCGAATGGCTTTTGAGGGCATCCTCGTTTTGCATATCTCCAATAGCCGTAAATACAATTGTGGATGAGACGTTGCCGAAACGCGGAAAGCCGGAAATTTGCCAGAAGAGTTGCTATTTTGCTTTCTTTGTGGTATAATGGCAAACTGAGGAACTTGGATAAGAGAGTGTTAGCCTATTTGTGCCGGAGCGTCATAAATAGCTCTCATGGGCAGAAATCGCCCCGCCGCTAACGCTCCGGAATGGAGGATACAATGAAGTACAAACGGATTTTGTTGAAGCTCAGCGGTGAAGCGTTGTCGGGCGGAAAAGGATTCGGGTTTGATGAGGAGACGGTTCGCCAGACGGCGGCGCAGGTGAAGCAAGCGGCGGATCTGGGTGTTGAGATCGGAATTGTCATCGGCGCCGGCAATTTTTGGCGGGGCAGAAGTTCGGACGAGATGGACCGGGTCAAGGCGGACCAGATCGGGATGTTGGCCACGGCGATGAACTGCCTGTACGCATCCGAGATTTTTCGCGGGGAGGGAATGCGGACGGCGGTGTACGCCCCGTATCCCATCGGGCTCTACACGGAAACCTTCCACAAGGATCGGGTTGTGGAGAGATTAAAAGAAGGCGTCATCGTCTTTTACGCTGGCGGGACGGGACATCCGTTTTTTTCTACCGATATGGCGGCGGCGCTCCGCGCGGTTGAGACAGATTGCGACGGAATTCTCATGGCGAAAAGCATTGACGGCGTATACGACGACGATCCGAAGAAAAATCCCAACGCAAAAAAATACGACCGGCTCACCTACGGGGAGATACTGGAAAAGGGCCTGATGGTCATGGATCTTCCGGCGGCTGGGTTATGCCTTGAGAACAAAATGCCGACAAAACTATTTGCATTGCAGGAGAAAAATAGTATAATAAGGGTAGTACAGGGTGAGGCGATTGGCACCACCATCGAATAAATATCCCAAGGAAAAGGAGGCTGTTTTATGCCAAACAAAGACATGGAAGCGTTTCAAGATCGGATGGAAAAGACGATTCAAAATCTGGAAGAAGAGTTCAATACAATCCGCGTAGGCCGTGCCAATCCTCATATTCTAGACAAGATTACGGTGGATTACTATGGGACGCCTACGCCCCTGCAACAGGTGGGAAATATCTCCGTGCCGGAAGCTCGAATGCTGCTGATCCAGCCGTGGGACTCTAGCCTGATCAAGGAGATTGAAAAGGCGATTCAGGCGTCGGATGTGGGAATCAACCCTAGCAACGACGGGAAGGTCATTCGCCTTGTATTTCCCGAGTTGACGGAAGAAAAGCGCAAGGAAGAGAGCAAGGAAGTCAAGAAGAAAGGCGAGCAGGCCAAGGTTGCCATCCGAAATATCCGCCGGGATGCGATGGATCTTTTCAAGAAACAGCGCAAGGATAACGCCATCACAGAGGATGATCAGAAGGATCTGGAGGAATCGCTGCAGAAGATGACCGACGAGTATATCAAGAAGGTTGACAAGAGGATCGACGCCAAGATCAAGGAAGTCATGTCCGTGTAAGATTACTTCGGAGGGGCCGTCTCGTTTTGAGGAGAGAAGCGGTCCCTTCTATGTTATTTTTAGCAAATTGCAACATGGAGGCAACGATGAACGTACAGGATTTAGGCCCGGAGCGAATGCCTCGCCACGTCGCCATTATTTTAGATGGCAACGGGCGATGGGCGAAGCAGCACGGGAAAACGAGACAACAGGGCCATCTGGCCGGCGCTGACAATGTGGAGACCATATCGGATGCGCTGATTGACATGGGGGTCCAATATTTTACCGTCTACGCATTTTCCACGGAAAATTGGAAACGCGCGGAGGATGAGGTGCAGTATTTGATGGGCCTTCTCAAGCGCTATCTGATTCAAAACCGCAAGGACGCCATCCGCAGAAAGATTCGCATCCGTGTGTTGGGCGATATCTCGCGGCTGTCGCCGGATCTGCGCAAGCTAATCCAATCCATTGAAGCGGATACGAAGGATTTCACCAATTTCAATCTTCAGTTCGCCATCAATTATGGCGGCCGGGATGAGATTCTGCGGGCGACGAAGCGGATTCTGGCGGAGGGAAAGCTGACGGAGGATCAGTTGACAGAGGACGTGTTTTCGTCCTATCTCGACACGAGTGGGATTCCGGACCCGGATCTCATGATTCGGACAAGCGGGGAACTTCGGATCAGCAATTTTCTTCTCTGGCAGCTGGCCTACAGTGAATTCTATTTTACTCAAAAATATTGGCCGGACTTTGGGATTTCGGATTTGGAGACAGCGATTTTAGACTACGCTTCCAGAGAACGGCGCTTTGGAGGCCGATAGCCGATGAATGCGGCAGCATGGAGGTGTCTATGGGGACGAGGATTATAAGCGGCATTGTACTGCTTGTTCTTTTGATTGGATTGCTTTACGCCGGCGGACCGGTTTTGCTGGTGGCGATGCTGGTCATCAGCTTGATTGGACTCTATGAATTTTACCGGGCGCTGTCAAACCAACATAAGCCATTTCAGATCATTGGATATGTGGCGGCCATTCTCTATTACGGTGTTCTCTTGTTTCGGGAAGAATGGGTGCGCGATGGCAACTTCGGACTTTTTTTCTTCATCGGTCTGTTTTGGATTTTGATGGTGCTTGCCGTTTTTTCCTATCCGGAAAGGCGAACGGAGGATGTGGCGCTGACTTTCGCTGGGGTGCTGTATGTTCCGGTTCTGTTTTCCTTTGTGTACTTTTTGCGCCAGGGGCAGGATGGGATGCTGTATGCCCCCTATATTTTCTGGGCGGCCTGGGGGAGCGACACCTGCGCTTACTTTACAGGCAGAGCGCTGGGACGGCATAAACTGGTTCCTAAGCTGAGCCCCAAAAAGACTGTGGAGGGGGCGATCGGCGGCGTCGTCGGAGCGATGGCCATCTGCCTTCTGTATGGGGGGCTGATCCATTCCTTTGTGGATGCCAGCCTGTACACAGTGTTGGCGACGTCCGCGGTCATCGGCCTGTTTGGCAGCGTGTTGGGGCAGGTGGGAGACCTTTTTTCATCGTCGGTAAAACGGTTTATGGGCGTCAAAGATTTTGGTAAGCTGATCCCCGGTCACGGGGGGATCCTCGACCGCTTTGACAGCGTATTGCTCACGGCGCCAGCCGTTGTGATGGCCATTAATATTGTTGCGCATTTTGGCATATAATCAAGGGAGGGCGATGGGGTGAAAAATATCGTACTACTCGGGTCCACGGGTTCCATCGGCTCCCAGACGCTGGACGTTATCGAGCAAAACCCTGGGCTGGGCAGGATCTGCGCATTGGCTGCCAGAGGGAGCCGGCTGGACCTCCTGGAAAAGCAAATTCGAAAATATCGTCCGTCCATTGCCGTCGTGTACGAGGAGGCGGCATACAGGAAGCTGAGACAACGGCTCACCGGTGTCTCAACGCGGCTTCTATGGGGAATGCAGGGGCTTTTGGAGGCGGTTTCTATGGAGGAGGCAGAACTCGTCGTCACAGCGCTGGTGGGCATGATCGGGCTGGAGCCCACAGTCAGGGCGATCCAGTGCGGCAAGGATATTGCCCTGGCCAACAAGGAGACCCTGGTGTGCGCAGGCGAGCTTATCATGAAGTTGGCGAGACAAGAAGGGGTGGCCATACTGCCGGTGGACAGCGAGCACGGCGCCATCTTTCAGTGCCTCGACGGGAAACCGGCATCTTCGGTTTCCTCCATCATTTTGACGGCTTCGGGAGGCCCTTTTCGGGGAAAGAAGAGAGACGATCTGAGAGCCATAACCCGCGAGGAGGCTTTGCGGCATCCCAATTGGGTTATGGGACAGAAGATTACCATTGACAGCGCGACACTGTTCAACAAGGGTCTTGAGATGATCGAAGCCAGGTGGCTATTTGACAAACGGCCGGAGCAGATCCGGGTGGTCGTTCATCCCCAGAGCATCGTCCACTCCATGGTGGAGTTCACGGATGGATCCATTCTAGCTCAGATGGCAACGCCGGATATGAGGCTTCCCATCGAAGCCGCCATCGCGTATCCCAGCCGGGGCGGCCGGGTGGCGCCTCCCCTGGAGCTGATCCATTGCCCGCCGTTGACCTTTGAAGCGGTGGATGAAGAGACATTTCCAGCCGTTGCTCTGGCGCGGCACGCCATGGAGCGAGGTGGATTGTGTCCGGCAGTTCTCAACGCGGCCAATGAAAGAGCAGTGGCTGAATTTTTACAGGGGCGTATCGGATTCCTCGACATTTATTGCAGAGTGGAGGCGGCGCTCTCTGCCTTTGAGCGGTACGCAGGCGGTTGTGACGAGTATTCGCTGGAGGATGTATTAGACGTGGTAAGCTGGGTCGAAAGTTTTTGGAAAGCAGGTGACAGCCATTAGTATCATAATTGCAATTCTTGTCTTTGGTGTTATCGTGTTGGTTCATGAATGGGGACATTTCATCGTCGCCAGACGTGTTGGAGTCGTTGTACAGGAATTTGCCATCGGTATGGGCCCAAAGCTCATCGGCCATACGTCGAAGAAAGGGACCCTGTACTCCCTCCGGCTTTTGCCCATCGGAGGCTACTGTAAGATGCTGGGGGAGGATGAGGCCGTGGACGAAGAGGGCTCCTATTCTTCGAAATCGGTGCCGGCAAGAATGGCTATCGTGGCAGCGGGACCCTTGATGAATTTTGTTCTCGCGTTTGTGATCCTTCTTTTTTTCTGTGGAATTTATGGATATACCACAACCTATGTCAATGAGGTGGAGGCGGATTATCCGGCGGCCTCGGCCGGGCTAGAGTCCGGGGACCGCTTTCTATCCATCAACGGGCACCGCGTCCACCTATTTAACAAGATCTCGTATCTCCTGTCGGAATACCAGGAGGGCGACACCGTAACCGCCGTGGTGGAAAAACCGGATGGGACGAAAAAGGAGCTGGAGTTCAAACCGAAATATGATGAGGCCCAGGGGCGGTACCGCATGGGATTTTCCGCCAAAACCAGCGGGGGAAGCCTTGCGGATGTGCTTCAGAGCCAGGGGATCGGCGCGCTGCCCTCCTATCTGGGCGGGATGATCAGCAATAGCTTTTGGACCCTATGTTTTGATGTGGAACTCACGGTGCGGGGCTTTGTCCAACTGATCACAGGGCAGGTGGGGGCGGACGCGGTTGCTGGCCCCATTGGCATCGTGACCATCATCGGCGATTCCTACGAGCAGGGGATGGCCTACGGCTTTACAACCGCTCTGTACAATGTATTTAGCATGATCGTACTGCTCAGCGTCAATCTGGGGGCGCTCAATCTGTTTCCGATCCCGGCGCTGGACGGCAGTAGGCTCGTGTTTCACGCCATAGAAGGGATACGGCGAAAGCCGGTTAACCCGAAGGTGGAGAACGCCATCTATATGGTTGGCTTTGTATTGTTGATGATTCTTATGGTCGTCATCGCCTTCAGCGATATTCGAAAGCTGCTATAGGC
>JAHZBS010000229.1 GCA_019423265.1 Clostridiales bacterium | reverse complement strand
GCGCTTCCTTGCTTCCGGAGGCAATTTGGAAGAGCAGGGCTTCCTCGACAGAGGCACGCCGCGGCGAACTGTTCGTATTTGCTGATGACGTCATAACCATAGCTGTCTTCTCCTGTCAATAGGGTAATGCGTGAGGTAGGTATAATATTGCATGGGAAAAAAATTTTTTGATTTGATAGACGAAGTCCTTATAGAATGTATTATACACCCGTCCGCCGAAATCAGCAAGGATCAACCTTGTCGCCGACATTTTTCACTCTTTGCTGCGGGACCGCCACTTGTGGGTGGGAGAGTCAAGCGATTTTTTTGATGAATTGATCTATCTTAAACATTCTTTTATCCTTTCTGCATATCATCGGTCAATATATACCCCAAATCATGATTTTTGTCAACCTCTTATACTTCAAAATATCATCAAAAGTACGCTTGCAATATCAGTTCTTAAAGAATTTTATTTTTACTGAGCTGACAAGCAGAAAATATGGTATAATGGTATAGCAGAGAGAAAGGAGGTGCCCGAAATGGAACAATACGAACAAGCCGTGCAGACATGGAAGTCATGGAACATCAAGACGGCTGCCGATATAGACAAGTACCTGGACAGCTTCCGCGTTTTATTCGCGTACAACTCCGGCAAAATTGAGAACAGCGATATTACCTACCATGATACGCGGGAAATATTCGAGAACGGGCAAGTTCTGAACTATACCGGCAATCCGCGAGCCTTGTTCGAACAGCAGAACCAAAAGCTCTGCTATGAGGCGCTGAAATTCAAAAATTCAGACAAAGAACCGCTGTCACTGGAGCTGATACGGGAAGTGCATCGGATTCTAACCAGCGGCACCTACGATGAACGGCGGTATATCGTCAATGGGGAGCGTCCGGGAATTCCTCAAGGTTCAAACCGTCAAGACTTGGGATAAAACGATGAAACTTTCGCAGGAAAAACAGAAAGGGCGTCGGGGCCTCAAGGAATCCCTGAAATAGGGTCAAGATGCCTGACCGTAAGTTTTGACAAACCGCTATGGCGGTGCTATAATAGTCTCAAAATCCAAGCACAAGTATAGTATAGGAGATAAAACAATGACAACGAGAAAAGGAAATTTGATGGGAGTCAGGGGCGATATTAAAGTTCTTGACGCGACAATACGGGACGGCGGGCTCTGCAATAATTTTGAGTTTACGGACGAATTTGTGACAGAACTCTATAAAATAAACATTAAATGCGGCGTTGACTATATGGAATTCGGATACAAAGCCAGCAAAAACATGTTTTGTGAGAGCGACTTTGGAAAGTGGAAATTCTGCAATGAAGAGCATATCCGCTCTATTGTTGGCGACAACATTTCGGATATGAAAATTGCTGTTATGGCCGATGTGGGGCGATGCGATTTTAAGACCGATTTCCTGCCCAAAAGTGAGAGCGTGATTGATATGGTCCGCGTCGCCTGCTACATCCATCAGATACCGGCGGCGATTGAAATGATCGAATATTTACACAACCTTGGCTATGAGACGACCTGCAATATTATGGCAATCTCCCAGGCAAATTTAGATCAGGTGGAACAGGCGTTGGAGATGATCACAGCTTCCAGCGTCGATGTTATCTATCTCGTCGACAGTTATGGGTCGCTGTATCCGGAAAATGCGTCGGAACTCGCCCAGCTCTATCTCGCCGCCGCAGAGAAGACGGGGAAGAAGGTTGGGTTTCACGCGCACAACAATCAAAATCTGGCCTTTGCCAATACGATCGAAACGCTGTCCTACGGCGTGTCGTATCTTGACGCCACGGCGCAGGGCATGGGGCGCGGAGCGGGCAATTGTCCCATGGAACTCCTTCTCGGATTTCTTAAAAATCCGAAATATAACCTTTACAATCTATTGCTCTTCATCGAAAAGTATATGCTTCCGCTCAAGGAGCAGGGGATCGTTTGGGGGTACGATCTCCAATATATGTTTACAGGTCAATTGAACCGCCATCCCCGTGAGGCTATTGAGTTTACAGCTAACAAGCGCAGTGATTATTCGGAGTTCTATAAATCTTTGCTGGAAAATTATTAATCTACATCGGTAATACCGATCTGCCACATTTTTTCTACATCGGTGGGATATAATAAAAGGACTGGAAGGTCATGAGATTTTCTCCGACACAACGGTAGAAAAGGGAGGTTCCTATGAAAGAACATACGCCCCAAAGCAGCAAAGCAGTGTTGGCACAGATGGTATTGCCGAACCAGACGAATCCCGGCGGGAAGATCCACGGCGGTGAGATCATGAAGATGATGGACAGCGCAGCCGGTGTAGCGGCGCAGAAATACGCCCGGAGCAATGTGGTCACCGCGAGAGTGGATGAGCTTATCTTTCACAAGCCGGTTACCATCGGGCAACTGGTAACCTGTCAGGCACAGGTGATCTATACCGGCAATACGTCTATGGAGGTCTTTGTTATGGTGGAGGTGGAGGATCTTATTGATGAACAGGAGTCCTTCATCGCCCAAACTGCTTTTTTTACAATGGTATCCCTGGATGCCAACGGACGGCCCCAGAAGGTTCCCCCCATTGAGATTGACCCGGAGGACGCCTATTCCTGTAAGCTCTATGAAGAGGGGAAAAAGCGGCACGAGATCATTCATCGGAGAAAAAATGAAAATTCAATCCGATTTCGGGAAGAATGAAATGCTGCCGTTCTGGAAATCCTACTTTCGAGGTTTGTATAAAGGAGGATTTTTCTATGGACTTAGAAGAGAGGCGGGATCTTCTCAATGAGAAGATGGCGGAACAGATCGAGATTTTGCCAGGGCGGTCAATGGATGAAGCGCAGATCGGCTGGACGTCGAAGCATGTAAAAGAGTATTTGTCTCACAGAAGGAAGGCATATATCACCACATCCCCGGATCCGGACACGGTGATCATCACCACATCCAACATGATGTTTACTCTGGACAAGAAGAAAGATTATGTACACCGCATCTCAGTCTATGACGATTTTCGAGGGCGGTTTCAGGGCGTCGGCCTGGGTTCCAGTGTGCAGGATGTCTTGAATGTAACGGGAGAGATTAAAGACGATGGCGGTGTTTATGTGATACCGGGCTGTCCGGGTATCTGTTTCGAGGCGTCTGAGGAGGGCTATGATTCTATGATGAGTCCTATCGTCTGTTTTTCCATTGTAGATGAAGCGTATTACCAATAAAATGACATTTATTTCCCAGGAAATAGATTTTTTGACAAAAATAGACCGCGGTATTTGACAGGAAATGTCAGACCGCGGTCTATTTTTTTGATGGTAACTTTTTTAAACTAAGAATTGCGATTCCTAGGAATTCGTGCTATACTAAGACCCTGAGAGAAGTAGCGATAAGGAGTGCAGAGAATGCTAAATATAAAAAACTGGAAACGATGGGGGATCGCCGTTGGGATATTGATGTCCCTGATCTGTTTTACAGCCTGCGGCGGTAAGAGTAGAGACGATTCCAGTGACATCCGGTTTTCGGAGTCGGAGCAGGTGGAGAGCCATTCCATCGAGGAATCATCGGAGATAGTGCCGGCCACAGAGGAGGATGAGATCCTGGAGGACAGCGAAGAGGACTCGGCTGTAGGGGAGACATGGGAAACCGAAGAGTCAGAGGAGGAGAGTTCACAGGAGTCATCGTCAGTTACGGTGGAGCCGGTTAAGAAGAAAAATCCTTACCTCATCAAGGTCAATAAACAGATGAACTGCGTAACCGTATATGGACTGGACGAAAAGGATGAGTACGCCATCCCTGTCAAGGCCATGATTTGTTCAACCGGTTCGGGCACGCCGCTGGGGACCTTTAAGACCAGCGACCGGTATCGGTGGAAGATCCTGGATGGCGACGTATGGGGACAATATTCGACACGCATAACAGGGCATATTTTGTTTCACTCGGTTCCCTATAATCAGAAGGACAATACGACACTCAAATGGAATTACTATAATAAATTGGGAACTACGGCATCCGCTGGCTGCGTCCGTCTAACGACCATCGACGCCAAATGGATTTTGGACAATTG
>JAHZBS010000228.1 GCA_019423265.1 Clostridiales bacterium | reverse complement strand
TCGCATTTGCCAAGGTAGGATGCAATGCGCAGCGCAAAGCATTTTTTGCCCAGCAGCACGTTTCCGCCATAGCCGGAGTTGACGGAGATGATATAGTTGTCTTCCGGGAAATGGCAGATGTACCGTTTCTCCGGATCGATATCGCATTTTGCGTGAAGTCCCTTAATCCAGTCCTCGCTGTCGCCCAAAACCTTTTCCACTTCAGCGCCCACACGGGTCATAATGTTCATGTTCAACACGACGTAGATGGAGTCTGTGACCTCATATCCGATTTTCGCTAAAGGAGAGCCAACAGGGCCCATGGAATAGGGAATCACGTACATCGTACGCCCCTTATAGCTTCCGCGGGCAATGTCGAACAGCATCTTATACGCTTCCTGTGGTTCTTTCCAGTTGTTAGTCGGCCCGGCATCCTCCTCCTTCCGAGAACAGATAAACGTTCTATCCTCGACACGGGCCACATCGTTCACCTTTGTCCGATGGAGATAGCACCCCGGCAGTTTCTCTTGATTTAGCTTTATGAGCTCACCGGTGGAACAAGCCTCCGCCCGAAGAGCTTCAATCTGGGCTTCGGAGCCATCGATCCACACAACCTTGTCGGGAGTCAGAAGCGCCTTCATCTCGTCAATCCATGCTAGAACTGATTTGTTTGTCGTCATAATAATCTCCTTTCAGCATTTAAAAACTTACACTTCTTGTATTATAATACATTGTGACAGAAAGATCAATACAGATTTCATGAATTTCCTGTTAAGTCAGTACAACTTGATCGAATTCACAATTTAAAGCAAAATACACCATAGAATTATGGCTTTGTCCAACATTTGTTAGATAATTATCAATCACATCCTGCAATATTCTGCAAAAAATAAAAGTTTGATTCTGTCACATGATGGATTTTATCTGGTAGTATGCCCACTGTCGTCTAAAAATTAGCAAACTCACCAAAATTTTCATCCATGTAATTTTCTCCTCCTGTATCTTTATAAATTCGTAATATTTCAAAATAAAGAAATATACAGATTCTTTTCCATTCAGGGAACCCTATGGAATGGAAAGGAGATGTTTCAATGAAATTTGACATTTTTCAAAAATATCCGGACAAGAGAACGCCGCGGCAGCGATCCTCCGGCGTCCAAAGACTTGGCGGTCTCCTCCTGCTATGCTTCGCGCTGCTCTACTCCACCTGCGGAGCGTTCCGCTCATCCGCTCACACTGCCTCTGTTCCTCAATCCGCCGCACACAGCACCGGCGGTCCCCTTGAACTCACGAACTTTTCCAATTTATATAGCGCTAGCGGCATCTTAGTGCGCCGCAATGACTTCACGGTACTCGCTCAAAAGGATGCGAACGGCCAAGTGTACCCGGCGTCGCTGACAAAGATCCTGACTCTCCTAACAGCTCTAAACACAAATCCCCGTTTGCAGGACACCGTCACTTTTATACCCAGTGATTTTGCCGGCTTAAGAGAAAAAGGAGCCGCCGTCGCAGGCTTTACAGAAGGCGAGACGGTATCCATTGAAGATCTTCTCTACGGGGTTATGCTGCCTTCCGGCGCCGATGCTGCCAATGCCCTGGCGCGCGCCATAGCCGGTTCCACTGAAAATTTTGTCTCCATGATGAATCAAACGGCTGCTGACATAGGCATGTCCCATTCGCATTTCGCCACAGTCACAGGTTTGCACCATCCCGACCATTACACGACGGTTTCCGACTTGGCACTTCTGCTCAACGAGGCTTTGGACAATCCCATCTTCCGGGAGGTGTTTACGGCGAAGAGCTATCGAACCTCCTCCACCTGGCAACACCTGGGTGGTCTCAGGCTCACCAGCCGCTTTTTTGAGAAAATGAAGGCGAAGGAAATCGAAGGGTATTCGATACTGGGAGGCAAAACCGGATATACCGATGAGGCCGGTCTGTGCCTCGCCAGCTTGACGGAAAAGGACGGCGACGAGTATATTTTGATCACCACCGGCGCCCCTGGAAACAGTCAGACAGAGCAATACAACATCCTCGATGCGTATACCGCCTATTCCTCCTTACAGGAGCCTATGTCATAAGAGGGGAGCCCCTTTTGACACTCACAAAAAAATCTCTGGGACTGCTTCCGAGCAACCCAGAGATTTTCTTGTCCTTATGGTGATCACGCCTTGATGGCTCCCTCCGAAACGCCTTTTACAAAGTACTTTTGTAGACATAGGAAGATAATGATCATGGGGATCACCGTGATGAGAACAGATGGGAAGATGATCTCCCAGGGGCTGCCGAACTGTCCCGATGTCATCTTCGCATAGTAGAGTTCCAGTACCAGCGTCCTCTGGTCCGACAGACCGAGGGTTAGGAAGGGAAGCAGATAATCGTTCCAGATCCACATTCCATTTAGAATCATCACCGTCACCGTGGTGGACTTAACAAGGGGAAAGACCACCCGGAAAAACATTTGAAAAATGTTAGCTCCGTCAATCAAAGCCGCTTCCTCGATTCCCCTGGGCACGCTCTTGAAAAAGCCGGAGTATAGGAAGATGGACATGGACAGCCCAAACCCCGCATACATAATAATTAACCCCGGAATATTTTTCAGATGCAGCGCATCCATAATATTCATCAATGGATACATCACCGCCTGAAATGGAATCAGCATGGCAGCGACGAACATTAGATAGATAAAGGTAGATGCGCTCGATTTGTGCCGGGTAATGATCCAGCCGCACAGGGACGAGACGAGGACGATGAGCAGCACCGAAACGATGGTGATCAGCAGCGTATAGCCGATGGCTTGCGGAAAATGGATGGATTCGAAGGCATTTATCAAATATTGGAACGTAAACTTTTCCGGAAGCGCCAGCGGATTGCGGACAATCTCCGCCTGACTTTTAAATGAATTGAGGAGCAAAAACAGGAGTGGCGTCAGCGTGTACAGAAAGAGTATCGTTAGAACGATATACAGAATGATCTGCCCCGCTTTTCCCGTTCCCGGCTTCATGGATGCGTCTTGCTTGGCCATTAAAACTCCACCTCCCTAGACCGGGTGACGTACACCTGGATCAGCGATATCGCCGCGACGATCAGGAAGAAAATAACCGCCTGCGCCTGCGCGACTCCATAATTGGGGGGCTGCGTATCCCGGGTTGTCCGCAGAATCTGCAAAGCTAGCATTCGCGTGTCAAAATCACCGTTGGTCAGCGCCAGATTTTGATCCAGCAGCTTAAAAGAGTTGGCCAGGGTCAAAAATAGAACGACGGTGATGGATGACATCAACAGCGGCAGGGTGACTTTGAAAAATCGCCGCACAGGGCCAGCTCCGTCAATTGCCGCCGCCTCGTACAGATCGCCGGGGATCGAATTGAGCCCGCCGATATAGATCAACATCATATAGCCTGCGCTCTGCCAGGTCGTCATAATGACGAGCGCAAAGAGCGCCTTGACGGGGTCCTGCGTCATGTACCGCATAAATTCCAGGTGCAGAATGCCGTCCGGACTAAAAATCAAATCCGTATACACAACTTGAAAAATGAATTGCCAGACATATCCCATGGCCAGACCGCCCAACATATTGGGCATAAAGAATACAGTTCTATACACGCCCACACCGCGGTGGATGCTATTGAGCATCAGCGCGAAGGCAAGAGCCACGAGATTGATTGCAATAACTGCCACCACCGTGTAGGCCACGGTATACCACAGAGATCTGGTAAATGTGCCGGTGGTGAAAGCTTTAATATAATTGTCAAACCCGACAAATGATTGGAATAAAGTTCCGCCAGCAAAGTATGTGCCTCGCCAGGATGTAAAAGAGTAGACGATGCCGGTCAAAAACGGCAGCGCAATAACCAGGACAAAGAGCAAAACAGCAGGCAGCACTAGGATTCCAAACCATCGTTTAAAATATTTATCCATTGTATCCTCCATCTGCCGTCAAAAAGCGGCGCATAAATCGGAAAAACACCTGTCCATACCGTACTGGGACAGGTGTTTTCCTAACCCCTGTTTACTGGGCGTTTTTCATTTCCTTCCATTTTGAAATGGCAAAATCCGCAAT
>JAHZBS010000227.1 GCA_019423265.1 Clostridiales bacterium | reverse complement strand
GAGTATGTGAAAGTTTTTCTGTAACTAAGGTTTTATAAGGTCTTCTATGGTAAAATAAAAATCATAGGAGGCCTTTTATTATGGCAAGAGAAAAGAAACCCGTACACAAAGTACAAATGACAGATGGGAAAAGGAACATTATCCAGCAGCTCCTTCAGGAGTATGACATCCAGTCCGCAGAGGATATTCAGGATGCTCTCAAGGATCTGCTTGGCGGCACAATCAAAGAAATGATGGAAGCAGAGATGGATGAGCACCTGGGCTATGAAAAATCAGAACGTTCGGACACGGATGATTACCGTAATGGTTATAAGCCTAAGCGCATCAATAGCAGCTATGGCAGTATGGACATTCAAGTCCCCCAGGACCGTAAATCCACGTTCGAGCCGCAGGTGGTCAAAAAACGCCAGAAAGATATCTCCGATATCGACCAGAAGATCATTTCCATGTATGCCAAAGGCATGACTACAAGGCAGATTTCTGATACGCTGGAGGATATTTATGGTTTTGAGGCATCCGAAGGGTTCATTTCGGATGTGACCGATAAAATCATGCCGCAGATTGAAGACTGGCAGAACCGCCCGCTTTCCGAGGTATATCCGGTACTCTACATAGACGCCATCCATTACTCAGTTCGTGATAATGGGGTGATCCGCAAGCTTGCGGCTTATGTGATTCTTGGCATCAATCCGGATGGACGCAAAGAAGTCCTGACCATCGAGGTTGGCGAAAATGAAAGCTCTAAATACTGGCTGTCTGTACTAAATGGCCTAAAGAACCGGGGAGTGAAAGACATCTTGATTCTCTGCGCAGATGGACTTAGCGGCATCAAAGAGGCAATCGCCGCAGCGTATCCAAAGACGGAATATCAACGCTGCATCGTGCATCAGGTGCGTAACACCATGAAATATGTGTCGGATAAAGACAGGAAGCCCTTCTGTGCGGATCTTAAAACAATCTATCAGGCGCCAACGGAAGAAAAAGCCCTGGACGCCCTGGAGCGGGTGACGGAAAAATGGAGCGAAAAATATCCCAATTCCATGAGGAGCTGGAAACAAAACTGGGATGCCATTTCCCCGATTTTCAAATTTTCCACAGCGGTCAGAAGGGTCATTTATACGACCAACGCCATTGAGAGCCTGAATGCCACTTATCGTAAGCTGAACCGTCAGAGAAGCGTGTTTCCAAGCGATACCGCACTGCTAAAAGCCTTGTACCTGTCTACGTTTGAAGCTACAAAGAAATGGACCATGCCAATCAGGAATTGGGGACAGGTATATGGTGAACTGAGCATCATGTATGAGGGCCGTCTGCCGGAATAAGCCAATCTGTCTTATTTTTCACAGGCGGAATATTCGCCTGCTCTTGACATACAACGATAGTTGCTGTTATATATAAAACAAGGGCTGAAAGTCCAAAAAGGAACTTTCAGCCCAGTGATTATCATAGAAGATCAGCATTTACAGACTTTTTTTCACACACTCCCGTAGGTTTTAAATATCTATTTGCTTACCAGCACCATCACAAAAGCCGGAGCAGTTTCATGTGCTGCTCCGGTCCGATTTACTCATTTATTTCTCGATCATTCACTTATATCTGATGGTTAAAAAATGTTATGCTTAAACTCACCGGGCTTTTACCTACCCCTTATAAATCCCCGCAATCACCCCCACCACCTTCTCCACGCCCAACTTACTCAAATTAAACAACATCTGATGGGATTCAATGCTTCCCCATTCCTGCTTGGTATAATTTTCATAATACTTCCGCCTCTGGCTGTCCGTGTGGCGGACGGCGCTGGCGGCTTCCTTGCGCGGGATCTGGTAGCGGTCCATGATGCGGCTTATGCGGTCCTCCATGGAAGCGCAGAGGAAGACATCGATGAGATCCGGGTAGTCCCGCAGTATGTAGTCTCCGCAGCGGCCTACGATGATACAGGGGCCTTCCTTGGCCAGGGTTTCGATGATGGCGGTCTGGGTCAGGTAGGTGCTGTCGTTTAAGGGGAGACCGTAGCCGGTTACGTCGTTGGGGGTTTTGGGAATCCGGTAGGTGGACAGGAAAGAGTGAAGCGCAGCTTCATCCACTTCCTCTACCGTGATGGGGGAGAGGCCCATTTTCTCTGCGGCCATTTCAACCAGGCTCCGGTCATAAAGGGGGATCTGCAGAAGTTTCGCCAACCGTTCCCCGACTTCGTGTCCGCCGCTGCCGAATTGGCGGGCGATGGTGATAATCTTATGACTCATAAGCGCGCTCCTTTCTGACAAGTGTGGGAATATAGTGAGATATACTTCTATTATAATGCATAACATGAAGAAAAGATAGCGAAATGTCAGAAAATATGCGCGGTGAGAATGCATGATTTACTTGACAAACGCGCCCCACCGGCTCTTATATCAATAATTTGATTTCCCGCCTCAATGCTCCTTTTGCAGTCCCGGAATTTCCCGTGTGGCTGCGGCCTCTACCCCTGAGTGATTCGCCTCCGCGCCGGAGCCAACTACATCCACCCCTGCCTCAGCCTTCACCACACCGTCTCCCGGATGGTTATCGACCGCTCCATCCGCCTTCCCCGCCGTCTCCGCGCTCCTCTTCTCCAACCCCTTCTGCGCACGCAGCATATCCCAAATCGTATCGTGCATCCAGCTGACCGTGTCGCTGAGTATTTTGTTCTCCGCGTCCAGATCCATGATAACGTTGCACAGCTCTGCGATGGTCTCGCGGCTGTTGAAGCGCTTGTGGGGTTCTGTGATGCGGGCCATGATGGAGGGATTCCGTTTTAACATTTCCATGGAGAGATAATTGTCACGTTCCTCACATGTCATATTCATAAATTCGGTATAGTACATCTTTAACATGCACATGGCTGTGCGGCCGTCGCCGCATTTGGGACAGACCGGATGCCGGGATGTCTGGTAGTATGCGTAATGACCGCAATCCGGGCAATAAAATACCGCTAGTTCGCGCATAAATGAATCCTCCCTTTCTATTTCCGGATCCCAGTGCGGATTTGAAACCGGTCGTACCGCGGCACAAAGCGTTTTCAAACCGGCACTGGGCTTACATATGTAATGCCGATTGCCGGAGGCATAGCCCCCCTACATACTATTTATAACGCTGAAATCGTCAAAATATACCTCGTGATTAGAGAAAATACAATTTTTTGGCAAAATATACAAAAATACGGCAAGACTTTTAGCAAGTCTGCCGCATTTTCGTCTCCCTTTTTATCGGATGTCGTCTTAACGTGTTTGAACGGATGTGTGTATCAGGAGGGAGATGGTTGGTTTTTCATGGCTGCCATCGCGGCAGCCATGGAAAGAGGTAGGGCGCGAGCGCCTTACTGCTGGATAACGCCCTCGGTGCTGACAACCCAGATCTTATCGTTCTCATCCTTGTAATCCTTGAAACCGTTGCCCAGTTCGGGCTTGGTGCTGGATTTGGAGGAGGAGCTGGCTTTCTGCACAACGCCGTTGGCGTTTACCAGGTACTGATTGCCGTTCAGCTCTACCGGAACGTAGCGCAGGTCCTTGTCGGCTTCCTGGCGCAGGCCGTAGATATACAGAACGTTATCCTTGATCCCGTGGTAACCCTGGCCCTTTCTGGAGCCGTCGGTGTGGAAGTACCAGTTCTGGTTCTCGTCGTTTTTCTCATCGTAGATTACCTGCTTGCCGGTGCGCATTACGCCGTCCTCGCCGAAGTAGAAGTTCGCCACCTCGCCGTCGCCGGTGTTGACAACCTGTTTGCCGGTCTGCATTTCACCCTTGGTGTTAAACGCATACTTTTTGGAATCGATGGAGAACAGCTCCAGGCCGCTCTCGGCGTAGTAGGGCTTGCCGTTCTTGAAGTAGAAGCGGTAGGTCTCCCCCTCTTCGCTGATTCCCTCAACGCCCTCGATGGTTCTCCAGTCGGAGGCGCGCTTTCCGTCCTCGTCGTAATACTGGTAGCCTGCCACGCTGTTGTTCACGGGAGCTGCCTCGGAGGCGCTGGCAGTCTCCGTTACCGGAAGCTTGTACCAGCCGGTCTGCATACGGCCGTCCTCAAAGGTGTAGTATGCGCCGTCAATCTTTTTATCGACCTGGTTTTCCACGCGTTTGCCG
>JAHZBS010000226.1:947-4098 GCA_019423265.1 Clostridiales bacterium | reverse complement strand
TGGTTTCCGGGCGGGTGGTGGCCACCTCGATATAGCCGCTTCCATCCGCGTAGGGGTAGCGGATGTGCCAAAAATGTCCTTGCTGCTCCTCGTGCTCTACCTCCGCGTCGGAAATCGATGTCTGACACTCGGGACACCAATTGATGATCCGGGATCCCTTGTAAATTAAACCTTTTTCATACAGGCGGATAAAAACTTCCAGCACTGCGCGGGATAAGCCCTCATCCATGGTAAACCGCTCCCGCTCCCAGTCGCAGGAGGAGCCCAGCTTTTTCAGCTGCTTGATGATCCGCCCGCCGTACTCCTCTTTCCACTTCCAGGCCCGCTCCAAAAAGCCCTCCCGGCCCAGGTCTTCCTTCGTGAGGCCTTCCTCCGCCATGGCCGCCACGATCTTCACCTCTGTGGCAATGCTGGCGTGGTCGGTTCCCGGCTGCCAAAGCGTGTTATATCCCTGCATCCGCCTCCACCGGATCAAAATGTCCTGGAGGGTATTATCCAGCGCATGGCCCATGTGCAGCTGTCCCGTAATATTCGGCGGGGGAATCACAATGGTATAGGGAGGCTTATCTTCCTCCACTTCTGCGTGGAAGTATCCTCTCTCTTCCCATTGACGGTACAGCCGATCCTCCACATCGGCTGGATCATATGTGGTTGGCAATTCTTTTCGCATGGTGTCCTCCATTCAGGCGCGTCTGCGCCATTTTTTAATCGCAAATTGTAAAATAAAAACGGTCCCTCATCCCTGTAAGGACGAAAAACCGTGGTACCACCTTATTTCACGGCAAGCCGGTGCGGAGCCGCCGTCTCATCGGCCTAACGCTGCCGCTGCGTCTTCGGTTACGGTCCCCAGTTTGCCTGCGGACTTTGGCCGAAACAGTTCAAAAGCGACCTTCCACCAACTGTACCAAAGGAATCTTCCAGCCTCGGATCCCTCTCTCTGACGGCCAGCCCTGGTGTACTCCTCTTTCTCACAACTTTTCACTGTTCATAACTATAGCGGAAATCCGGCTTGCTGTCAAGGGGACCTTCCTAAATTATTCCTTACAAAATTTCTTACAAAATCTTACGGGGCTGCGTCTGCAAATGTAAGGGATGTCAGGAGTCTCTCCAGGGTATTGTCATCCTTCACTGTCGTAAAATTGGAATATGCCACCTGATAAATCCGGTTTCCGCGGGGAACTAAGCCTATCTGGATTACACAGGCGGCCTGCCCATATCCAACTTGATAGGCCAGTGTGAGCGCGTCCACCGACCCATAGTGCCGGATCCGCGCCTTCTGAACGATCTCCGCGTCCACGCCTAACGATCTCATGGACTTGGACAGCGTGCTCAACTCATCCATGATCGCTTCCATGTCGGAGGCTGTCACCTCCCCCTTCATTTCCATATAGGCGAAACTCAGATAGTCGATCGTCCCCCTGTCTCCCACAGGGCTGGCAAAGTACCCGTATAGCGCAAGTTTGTTCTCCTCGCCTAAAAGATTCATATTTTCTTGCATCTTATCCGTGACCGCCTCCCAGGAGATGGCACTCCAGCCAGCCGGAAAGCGGAAGGAGAGGTCTTGAATTGAATACGGCGCCCAATTGGCCGGCGGATTATCGCTGGCATCGGTGTATCCACCTCTGCAGCTGACGCCTGCCAACACCATGAAACATAGAATACAGAGGAATAAAACCTTTCTTGTCGTGCTGAATTTCATGGTTTAAGGCTCCAGGGGAATGACAAAAATGCAAATAATGTAAAAGACGATCCCCCAGCCCATACAAGCTGCCAGCGCCATGATCACTCTCACCAATGTGGAATCGATGTGGAAGTACTCTGCAATTCCCCCACAGATGCCTGCGAGCTTCTGATCGGACTTGGAACGGTATAATTTTTTGGACATATCCATCGCCATATCCTCCTATCTTTTCTGGTATCTCTATTATAGCTCAAACTGGAGAGAATTCAATAAAAAAATTATAAAGATTTTGAAGGAATCTTCCCGGCCATGACGTCTAAAGGGGTGAACATTTCAGAGGAGGTATTCTATGAAACCCAAAAAATTGGGCGCTATCACCTTAGCCGTATCCTTAATCGCCTTGGGAGTTCTGGTTCTCGTCAGCAATCTAGTGCCCTCATTTCGCTTTACTGAATCCCTTAAGTACTTTATCCCCATTGTGCTAATCGCTCTGGGATCGGAATTTTTCATTGTCAGCGCAGCAGGCCGCCGCCGCGCTAAGGCGGAAGGGTGTGAAGAGCCTACCATTCAGTTTGACGGCAAGAGTATCGCATTACTATTTGTGATCATTGTCTGCCTTTCTGTCTACAGTCTCATAATGGGGGTTGTTGGGCATACGAGCCGGTACTTGGAACTGGACTCTCACTACACGGATGACGATCTGGAGCTGCTTTACAGCGGTACTCATGGGATGGCGGCCCAGAATCTCTCCATGCTCAAAGGCGTCAACCCCTGCGGCGATATCCAAATCGTAGGGGCCGATACCAACGATATTACCATTGAGTACTCATTTCAGGCCACCCCGTCTTTCCAGGAGCACGCTGGAACAATCGATGACAGCGTCTTTCGATTTGAAGCGGATGGCGATACGTTTTTCTTTGGCCTTTCTCCATCCATGGCACAGGCTGTATCCAGCTATTCATCCGGCTCCTCCGGCGCCCGTGATATTTTGATCTCCTATGTGATTACGGTTCCCAGCAACTTAGCTCTTGACCTAGCGCAGAGTTTTGGTACAATGGAGATTACCGGATGTCTAAACACCATATCACTGGACACCTCTTACAGCGATGTCTACCTCTCCGATATAGAGGGGGAGCTGAATCTAGATGCTTCCTTCACCGATATATATCTAGATACCATTCACGCCTCAAGCCAATGGGTCCTCGAATATAGCTCCCTCAATGGGTCCACCAGCGCCCCCTTTTCCCTCACCTCCAGCTTTTCTGACGCGGACTTAACTGTGACAGAGGTTTTAGAGGGGAACGTGAATGTCGACAGTGAATATGGAGATATTGCATTGCAGCTATCTTCTGAACAGAACGGCCATTTCGCCGTCACCAGCAGCTTCGCTTCCCTGTATTGTCCCTTGTGGGGGCTGGACGGCGATTCTCTGGACTCAGAGATTCAACGATCCGTCGGGGAGGGGGGACC
>JAHZBS010000226.1:0-885 GCA_019423265.1 Clostridiales bacterium | reverse complement strand
TCCTTTGGCGATATGACGATTGAGTTTGAATAAACAGCAAATGAGGTGAAGCTTACATGGAGGACTTGGAGGCGTCCTTGGATTTTGACACCTTTGTGTCAGAGTTTCAACATACATTCTACAATTTGGCCTATAGCTATGTACAAAATGAGGCGGATGCCGAGGACCTGTGCCAGGAAATCTTTTTAAAGCTTTATATGAAGCAGACGCAATTCCGTCATCAATGCCAACTGTCCACATGGTCGTACCGAATTGCGGTGAACACATGCCTGGATTTTCTGAGAAAGCAAAAGCGGCGGCCTCAGCGCGCGGAATTGGACGCGGCACGGGCGCTGTCCCCTCCATCTCAGGAGCCAGAATCTCGTCTGGTGCGGGAGGATACCGCTTCGCATGTTCGCCGGCTGGTAACACAGCTGCCGGCCAAATATCGGGATGTCATAATCCTATATCACTTTTTGCAGCTCTCCTATGAAGAGATCGCAAAAGCGCTGGAATTACCGCTTCGCACCGTGGAGACGCGGCTCTACCGCGGCCGGAACAAGCTTAAAGAACAAATGATTCGGGAAATGGGAGGTGATGATCTTGCAGTGCAACAAGTACAGAATCTTAATCCATAAGCAATTGGACGGGCGAGCGACGGAACTCGAGATCCGTCAGCTTCGCCAGCATCTGGATACTTGTCCCAACTGTAGCCGTTATCAGGAAGAGACCACAGCTTTGATGGAGTCGCTTCGCCTCACGCCCTTGCCCGCGCCGCCGGGCCTGCAAGCTTGCGTCGCCCAGCGGATTCAAAATCAGCGGCGGGAGCCATCTTCCCGCAAGCCCTCTCTCACAACAGGGCTTTTGCTGGGGAGCAGTTGTATCGCGGCCGGCTGTCTCGTCCTC
>JAHZBS010000225.1 GCA_019423265.1 Clostridiales bacterium | reverse complement strand
ACTTCTCTTCTGCCATAAGAGCTATTTGTGGCGCTCCGGCACAAATAGCCGTGTGAAAAATAAGCTGTTCGAGCTTATTTTTCACACTAAGGATATTCTTGGACCAGGAGGGATAGCGTTTGAGTAAGAAGTGGAAAAGCCTGCTGTTGGGGGGGATTGCGGGGATCGTCAATGGATTGCTGGGTTCCGGCGGCGGGACGATTTTAGTCCCTTTTATGGAGCGGAGCTTGAAGGTGGAGGAGCACGAGGCCCATGCGACGGCCATCGCGGTGATTCTGCCCTTGTGCGTCATCAGCTCTTTCTTCTACATCGGGAAGGGCGCTATGGACTGGAGCGTCTTCTGGTGGGTGGCAGCAGGCGGCGTTGTGGGGGGCTTGGCCGGCGCGAAATGGCTTACTAAAGTGTCAGACCGGTGGCTCCACATTATCTTCGGAGGCTTCATGGTGATCTCCGCCGTGAGGATGATTCTGTGATGGTCGCGCTGTATATTGTGATCGGAGCCCTGGCGGGTGTCATCAGCGGTATGGGGATCGGAGGCGGCGTGATTTTGATCCCGGCGTTGGTTTTTTTCACGTCCATTTCCCAGCATGGAGCGCAGGCGGTCAATCTTTTGTATTTTTTGCCTACGGCAGTGGCGGCGCTGATCGTACACATTCGGAACAAACGGATCCGCAAGGATGTCCTGCTGCCGCTGATTATCGGAGGCTTGCTTGGCGCAGTCGGCGGGAGCATTTTGGCAAACCGGCTGTCAGGCGAAATGTTGCAGACCATCTTTGGGTATTTCCTGTTGGTCATGGGCGGCATGGAAATCTGGAAAGGATGGAAGCAAAAAGGAGGCAAGAAGCCGGGTGGGGAAAATTCGGCAAAACGAGGAGCAGATAGCGGCGATCCGGCACGGGAGGGGACCCATGCTGGTGCTGGCGGGTCCGGGGACAGGGAAGACCACCGTGATTACACACAGGATCGCCCATCTGATTCAGGAGTATAAGGCGGCGCCGGAAGAGATTTTAGTGATTACCTTTACCAAAGCCGCCGCTGAGGAGATGCGAGACCGCTTTCATGCTCTGTGGAATCAATCGAATTGTATAGAATTTGGAACATTTCATTCGGTGTTTTTTCGCATTCTTCGGGATAGCGGGGTAAGAGCCGGCGTTCTGGATGAGCAGACGAGCCGCGCCGTGATGACGGCATTTTTTCAACAGAGATTGGGACTGGAACAGGAGGAAGCGCGGCTCAAAGGGGAGGAATTTCTGTGCTTCCGGTCGCGGCGGATCAATGCTGGGGAGACGGCTGTCCAGGAGAGGGATCCGGAGGCGCTGTATGAGGATGCGGTCCGGTATTATGAGGAGGAAAAAAAGAAGCGAAATTGCCTTGATTTCGACGACATGCTGCTGCGGACCCGGGCGTTGCTGCGGACAGATCCGGCGGTTCTTTTGAAATGGCAGAGGCGGTATGAGTACATTCTGGTGGATGAATTTCAGGATATCAATCCGATTCAGTATGAGATCGTAAAGCTCTTGGCCGCCAGGACGGAAAACCTATTTGCCGTGGGCGACGATGATCAATCCATCTATGGCTTTCGAGGAGCGAGCCCCCGTTGCCTGCTGCGCTTTCCCAGGGACTATCCCCGGTGCCAGATTGTGCGGCTCACCGTCAATTACCGCTGCCGGGAAATCATCGTCAAGGCGGCGGGGAGCCTGATCGCCCACAATGCTGTGCGCTTTGAGAAAACCATTAGCGCCAGCCGCAGGGGAGGGGCAAAGATTCGTCTGCATGTGTATGGGGCGGAGGAGGAACAGGCGGCGTCTGTGGCCAGGCAGGTACACCGGCAGCACAGGGGGAAGGGCATACCGCTCCGGGATATGGCGATCCTGGTGAGAACGAAGGACCAGGGCCGGCTCTTGGCTCGCGCTCTGCTGGAGGCGTCGATTCCATTTCAGTGCCCAGGGCTGTCCTACTCCCTCTATGATCACTGGATTGCCATGGATCTCACCGCATATCTAAGGCTGGCGGTGGACCGCTGCGATCTGGAGGCGCTCCGGAGGATTGCCAACCGGCCGGAGCGGGGAATTCCCGGATTTTTGACAGGACCTTCCCATAGAGCCCGCGGATATGGTCTCCAAGATTGGCTTGAGGCGGAGAAACTTTCCGGCTCGCTGCGGGCGGAGATAGAAGAGCTGGCCTATCATCTGCGGAGACTACAGAGAATGAAACCTGGCAGGGGCTTGCGCTATCTGTGGCGGACCGTCGGATACGGGCACTATGCCTACATCTGCGGAGGCAGGCATTTTGCGGCGAGGCGGCATGTACGGCAAGTTTACCGGCGGCTCTGTCAAGAGGCGGATAGGTGGGAGACCTTGGAGGATTGGCTGGGCTGGCAGAGGGATAATGGAACCTCGGAGCTGTCCGGGGAGGGCATACATATTATGACGATGCACGGAGCGAAAGGCCTGGAGTTCCAGTCGGTCTGGATTCCGGATCTGTCCGAAGGAATATGCCCCCACGAGAAAGCAGCGTCGGCGGATGCGGTGGAAGAGGAACGGCGCTTACTGTATGTAGCGGTAACAAGGGCGAGAGATGATCTGTTTCTGTCCAGGACGAAAAAAGTCGAGGGATTGGCGCGCAAAGCATCCCGATTTATAGCGGATCTGGGCGATCTGTAACATCTCTGTAACAATACTTAATAAAAGCGTAGTTATAATTCATTGGATTTCCGACCCAAAATAGACTATAATGGAAATGATTTTAAAGGCTATTTGTGCCGGAGCGTCACAGATAGCTCTCATGGGCAGAATTCGCCCCGTCGCTAACGCTCCGGAATGGAGAGTACTATGAAGAAAAAAAGTATCGCGGCCGCGGTCTGTGCCGTCGCGCTGCTGGGCGCCGCCGGCGCCGGAGCTGGCGTCATCTATGCCAGGCAGCAGGAGGGCAGGAACGCGAAGCAGCAGGAGGAAGCGCTTGCCAGTGAGATGAATTCCCTGCAGGACACATATCAGTCTCTGTGCGGGGAAGTGGATCATGATAAGATTTATGAGGGCGTCACCGCCATGGGCCTTGATCTCTCCGGCATGACCCAGGAGGAAGCGAAGACGGCGTTGGATCAGGTGTTCGATGAGACCGTCCTATCGAAGACGATCCTTCTCAAATACGGCGAGAAGTCTTGGGAATACACATATGCGGATCTCGGATTTACGGCCAACACGGAAGAGCTGGCGGCGAAAGCCTACGAGGTTGGCAGGAGCGGAGATGTGAAGCAGCGGTATGAAGCGCTTGCAAGGCTGTCCAGCGCGAAGGTTGACTTTGAGATGACGGACCAGTACGACACGGCAAAGCTGGATGAGATCATCACCGGAATCCAGGGGGAGGTGGAACAGCCCGCCAAGGACGCCACCATCAAACTGGAGAGCGGAAAATTTGTCATAGGGGATGAGCAGGTCGGGTATACCCTGGACACAGAGGATTGCCGGGCGAAGCTGAATTCCGCACTCGATACGCGGGATTCCGCAGAGTTGGAGCTAAAGGTGGTAGAGGTGCAGCCCACCCGCACGAGAGCGGAATTGAGCAAGATCCAGGATATGATCGGAGAATTTAGCACCACATACAACAGTGGCGAGGTGGACCGGAGCAAAAATTTGCAGGTCGGAAGCAGCAAGATCGATGGGATAGTCTTGATGCCCGGGGAGAGCTTTAATTACAACGACACGGTCTCCCCGGTCAACGAGGCCAGCGGGTATCGAAATGCCTCCACCATTCTGGACGGCGAGTACGTGCCGGGGATGGGGGGCGGCTTGTGTCAGGTTAGCACCACCCTGTACAATGCGGTGATCCGCGCGGAGCTTGAGGTGACGGAGCGGTATGCCCATTCCCTGAAGCCGTCCTACGTGAAGCTGGGACAGGACGCCGCCATGAGCATTGGAGGGAAAAATTTTCAGTTCAAAAACAACTCCAGCGCGCCGATCTATATCCAGGCGTACGCCAGCGGGGGAAAGCTCGTGGCGCGGATTTACGGGGTGGAGGAGCATGACCCATCCAGAAAGGTGTCTTTCGAGACGGTGGTTGTCAAAGAGTACGAGAAGCCGGCGGAGAAGGTGACAGAGG
>JAHZBS010000224.1 GCA_019423265.1 Clostridiales bacterium | reverse complement strand
AACAAGATCGAGGGCATGATCAGCATCAGCGATGTGACTCCCGTGTACCTTGGTCTGACAGGTAAATCCCTCTTAAAGATAACCAATACACCCCTTGGAAATATTATGAAAGCCATCGACGGGGAGTTCTTAACCCTAGAAAAAAATATGGAGCAGATTGCGGGGGATATCTATACGGAATCAGACTGGGACGAAGAGATTTCGGTGCGGCCCAATGACATTCTCATCGGAAGCTTTCAGCGAGAATGTAAAGATAAGTGGAAAAAATGGAAGGGCGGCGCGGTAATCTGGTGCAGCTTTCAGGAGATACATCCCCGAATCCCCCAAGATTACCCGGCTGTTATCTACGCAACCCATGCGTCAATGTTTAAGGTGGCAAAAAGCATGGCGCTCTGCATTCCAATTGAGACAATGGTGCTGGATGAGGATGAAATTGAGATGTTTCAGATGGAAGATGCGCTGGAAGATGTGACAGATACCATCCTGGCATCGCCGGCAAGAATCTTTCCCGTAGTAGACCGAGGCGGAGTTGTGATGGGCGTCATCTCAAAGAGCAATCTCATGCAGGTCAACCGCCGGCAGGTCATCTTGGTGGATCACAACGAGAAAACGCAGACGGCTGAGGGGATTGAGGAAGCGGAGATTTTAGAAATTATTGACCACCATCGGGTGGCGAACGTGCAGACGATGGCGCCCCTGTATTTCCGGGCGGAGCCGTTGGGCTCCACCTGCACACTGGTAGCGGGAATGTACCAGGAGCATGGACTGAAGCCATCGCGGGAGATCGCGGGCCTTCTGCTCTCAGGCATTTTGTCGGACACGCTGCTCTTCAATTCCCCTACCTGCACAAAAAAAGATGAGGATCTGGCCAAGTGGCTTGCGGATCTGGCCGCGGTCGATCTAAATACCTATGGAATGGATCTCATTGTGGCAGGTACCTCTTTGGAAAATGAAACGCCAGACAAGATCCTGCGGCGGGACATGAAACGATTTCACACGAACCGGCTACAGATGTGCGTATCGCAGATCAACACCGCGGATTCCAGCCGCCTGTCTTCCCTGAATGGGGATCTGTTGGATACGATGGAGAAAATGTGTTTAGATCAGGGGTTGGATCTGATGGTTCTGATGATTACCGATATCATCCGGCAGGGATCTTACATTTTAGCGGCGGGACCGGAGAAACAGGTGGCAAGGCGGGCCGTTCATATGGAGCAGGAGGCGGATGGCGTGTTTTTGCCGGACGTCTATTCCCGCAAGAAACAAATACTTTCTGTGGTGTTGGCTGCGGCGAGGGGATAGAGCGGTGGAGAAACAAAATGGATCTTTTTGAATACAACCGGAATACAATACTCAAAAATGAGAGCCCCCTCGCATACCGTATGCGCCCTGAAACGCTGGAGGATTTTGTGGGGCAGGAGGAAATCGTGGGAAAGGGAACCCTGCTGTACCGCGCAATCAAAGCGGATAAGCTAGGTTCTGTTATCTTCTATGGCCCTCCGGGCACGGGGAAGACAACCCTGGCGCGGATCATCGCGGGAACCACCCACGCGCGGTTTCAGCAGATGAACGCCGTCACGGCGGGAAAAAAAGACATCGAGGCGGTCATCGGCCAGGCTAAGACGGATATGGGCATGACGGGAGCGAGAACGATACTATTTATCGATGAGATCCACCGCTTCAACAAAGCGCAGCAGGATGCCCTACTCCCAGCTGTTGAGGAGGGGGTAGTGATTCTAATCGGAGCGACCACGGAAAATCCTTATTTTGAAGTGAATAACGCGCTTCTGTCCCGCTCCCGGATTTTCCAGTTAAAGCCATTGACGCCGGACCATATCAAGCGGATTCTAGAGCGAGCGGTGACGGATGGAGAGAAGGGGATGGGGTATCTTAACGGGGTGTTGACGGAGGAGGCGGCAGAGTTTTTGGCAAGAACCGCGGATGGAGACGCGAGGACTGCGCTTAACGCCTTAGAGCTAGGCCTCCTTACAACGGAACCGGATGGGGAAGGCCGCATTGTCATCGATTTAGACGTGGCGCAGCAGTGCATCCAGAAGAAGGCTTACCGGTATGACAAAGATGGGGACGCACACTACGACCTACTCAGCTGTTTTCAGAAAGCAATCCGCGGCAGCGACCCGGACGCGTCCCTGCACTATCTGGCAAGGTTGCTGGAGGGAGGCGATCTAAAATCCATCTGCCGGCGCCTATTGGTCATCGCCTGTGAGGATATTGGGTTAGCCTATCCGCAGGGGATCACCATAGTGAAAAGCTGTGTAGACTCGGCGGTTCAGGTCGGGCTGCCAGAGGCCAGCCTCATATTGTCGCAGGCCGTCCTCGTTTTGGCTACGGCGCCCAAATCCAATTCGTCCAGCTCCGCTATTATGAAAGCGATGGAGGATGTGCGGACGAAAGAGTTAGGCTCATTGCCGGCCCATCTGCGGGATGCACACTACAAGGGCGCTGCGAAACTGGGACATGGCGAAGGCTACCGCTATCCCCACGACTATCCGTACCACTACGTGGAGCAGCAGTATATGCCCGACGCACTGTTGGGTACAGTGTATTATGAGCCCGCTGAAAATAAAAATGAGCGGGCGATTCGAAAATACATGGAAGATGTAAAGAAGGCAACAGAACAGTAACGTTTACCGGAGTCTCAGCATATACTAGTGACAGAGCGAGCTGCGGGGGTAGGGTCATGATCCAATATCCTTATACAAACTGTGATTGCTATGGGGTTCTATTTGCCAACCGAAAGAGAAGCGAGAAGGCATCGAGTTACACCGATAAAGACGCCGAGGACCGGCTGCTGCTACATAAGCTGCGGCCGTCAATCTGCCACGTATTGCAGCCTTATGTCCAGTCGGCAATACAGAGGCTAGATTATGAGGGGAGCTTTATATACGATGAGGTTTTAGATGAGGAAAGGTTTCAGGCTCAATTGCGGGATCTGCTGGATCAGATCATGCGGGATGGCGTTTTGGGGGAGCAGCCGGCAGCATTATACCGCGGTGCATTCAGATCACCAACGGTTCAGGACTTGCTGACTGTCATGTTGCTGGAAGAGATCATCGAGTGTCGGAGAAGGCGGCGTTCCGCGGGTAGGAAATAGCCATTTGCGGCGAATTCCTCTTCGCCGCGTCTAGCGATCCGGAATCGAGATGAAGATGTTACAAACTGTTCAAATTTATAGGATTGACTTTCGAAAGTGGAGAGGATATCATAGAGGTAGGGCAGGAAATAAGAGCCGTCCTGTGGCAATCAGGCCGGCTTTTTACATAGGGGATTTTGGAGGAGAAAAGGAGCGCTGAAAAATGGCTTTTGTAGAGTTTCGTGAGGTAACGAAGTACTATCAAATGGGTGAGCAGAAAATACCGGCGGCAGACGGAATCACATTCTCCTTTGAGAAAGGCGAGTTTGTCATCATCGTGGGCCCCAGCGGCGCGGGGAAGACGACGGTGCTGAATATGCTGGGGGGAATGGATGTGTGCTCCGGCGGGGAGATTCGCCTTGAGGACAAGTTAGTCAGTTCTTACAGCAGCCGGCAGCTGACGGAATACAGGCGGTATGACATAGGGTTTGTCTTCCAGTTTTACAACCTGGTCCCGAATTTGACGGCGCTAGAAAATGTGGAATTGGCGTGCCAGATTTGCCGGGACCCGTTGGATCCGGCGGAGACGCTGAAGATGGTGGGGCTGGAAGATCGGATGGACAATTTTCCGGCGCAACTCAGCGGCGGAGAGCAGCAGAGAGTGTCCATCGCCAGGGCGATCTGCAAAAATCCGAAGCTACTTCTGTGCGACGAACCCACAGGTGCGTTGGATTACAATACTGGGCGGACGATATTAAAGCTACTACAGGATACCTGTCGGAATACGGGCCGGACCGTGGTGGTCATAACCCACAATCAGGCGTTTACTGCGTTGGCCAACCGGGTCATTACAATTAAAAGTGGGAAGGTAACCAACATAGCCGTAAACGACCATCCGATGCCGGCAGATGAGATTGAGTGGTGATGTCGATGCGGAGTACTTTTATAAAAGAATTGCGCCGGTCCATCACCCGCTCGGTGAGCCGGTTTATGGCCATTTTTGC
>JAHZBS010000223.1 GCA_019423265.1 Clostridiales bacterium | reverse complement strand
GGATGGCAGACGAAAAGCAGGAGGCGCTCCAAGGCAAGACGCCGGTGATGGCGGCCAATACCCCGAATATGGATCGCCTGGCGGCTAGCAGCGAGATTCTTGAGCTATTTACAATACCGGAGAGTTTGCCGGCGGGCAGTGATGTGGGCAATCTGTCGATCCTGGGATATAACCCGGAACAGTACTATGCGGGCCGGTCCCCGCTGGAGGCGCTCAGCATTGGAGTCCCCATGGAACAGGGGGATATGACCTATCGAATTAATCTTGTCACCCTGTCGGAGGAAGAGGCGTATGAGGATAAGCGGATGGTGGATTATTCCGCTGGCGAGATTTCCACGGAGGAATCACGGGAATTGATGGCCGCGCTGAGGGAAGCGCTGTCTACGGACCGGTATCATTTTTATGCAGGCGTGAGTTATCGCCATATTCTGTTGCAGAAGGGCGGCGAGGGGCGGCACGATTTTACACCGCCTCATGATATCAGCGGCCGTCTGATTGGGGAGTATCTGCCGAAGGACCCAGCGATTTTGGAGCTGATGAAGCGAAGCCATCAAATTCTGACAGACCATCCCATCAATCGGAGGCGGGTGGCCCAGGGCAAGCGGCCGGCCAATTCCATATGGGCGTGGGGCGAGGGGAGTCCGATCCCCTATCCATCGTTCCAGGAGAAGTATGGCTTGCGGGGAGCGGTGATTACGGCGGTGGATCTGCTCCGGGGCATTGCCATTGGCACCGGCATGGGTGTCATATCGGTGGAAGGGGCCACAGGAAATAAAAATACGAATTTTGCGGGAAAGGGCGAGGCGGCCATACGGGCTTTGCGGGAAGGCGTGGATTTGGTTTACATACATGTTGAGGCGCCGGATGAATGTGGCCATGGCGGAGATCTGGAGGGAAAAATTTATTCTATCGAGCAGATTGACGCCCAAATTATCGGTCCGATTCTGGAGGCCATGGAGGAGGATGGAGAGCCCTTTGTCATGGCGGTGACGCCGGATCACCCCACGCCTGTGCGGATTAAGACCCATACACGCGGTGGAGTCCCCTGTATGATTTATCGCAGCAGCCAACCGGTTTTGCATAACGAGGCGCCCTGTTATTGCGAGGAGTATGCGGACGCATTCGGCGTTCATATGGAGGGTTACAAAATGATGGATCACATGTTGAGACAGGAGAACTAGGAGGACGGGACGTTGCGAATTGTAAAAAAATTTGGCGGCAGCTCGGTGGCCAATGCGGAAAGAGTGTTCAGCGTGGCACGGCAGATCGGTGAGGATGTGGATGCGGGACATCAAGTCATCGTAGTGTTATCCGCCCAGGGAAAGACCACGGATCAGCTGATTGCAAAAGCGAAAGAGATCTCTCCGAATCCGTCTAAGCGGGAATTGGATATGCTGATTTCAACAGGGGAACAGCAGTCGGTGGCCCTGATGGCAATGGCGCTGGAGTCTTTGAACTATAAGGCAATTTCGTTGAATGCGTTCCAGGTAGGGATGCACACCAACAGAGTATACGGCAATGCGCGGTTAAAGCTTATCGACACGGAGCGGATGCAGATGGAGCTAGATCGCGGGTACGTTGTGCTTGTTACGGGTTTTCAGGGCATCAACCGGTACGATGATGTGACGACGCTGGGGCGGGGCGGATCCGATACCACGGCCGTTGCCATCGCGGCCGCTATGAATGCAGATCGATGCCAAATCTACACGGATGTGGAGGGCGTTTACACGGCAGATCCCCGCATTGTGAAGAGCGCTGTGAAATTAAAAGAAATCAGTTACGATGAAATGCTGGAGCTTGCGTCCATGGGGGCCAAGGTTCTGCACAACCGGTCGGTGGAAATGGCGAAAAAATATAATGTGGTGCTGGAAGTTCTATCCAGCATGACAAGGGCGGAAGGGACCCTTGTGAAGGAGGATGCTAAGGTGGAAAGAATGCTGATCAGCGGCGTAGCTGCCGATACCAATGTTGCCAGAATATCGGTGGTTGGAATCCAGGATGTTCCTGGGATGGCCTTCACACTATTTAATTTGCTGTCCCAGAAGAACATCAATGTGGATATTATCTTGCAGTCGGTTGGCCGCGAGGGGACCAAGGATATTACGTTTACCGTCTCAAGGGATTCGCTGGACGATTCGCTGGCGATCCTCCGGGAAAACGCCGGACAGTTAAAATATCAGGATTTGCAGTACGCGGATGACGTCGCCAAGGTGTCCATCGTTGGGGCCGGCATGATTTCCAATCCTGGCGTTGCCAGCAAAATGTTTGAAGCGCTGTACAATGCGCATGTCAATATCCGTATGATTTCCACATCAGAGATTAAAATCTCCGTGTTGATCGATGAGAGGGACGTGGAATTGGCCATGGGGTCTATTCACGATCAGTTTAAGCTTTATCAGATAAACCAGCAATAGAAGTGGGGTAAGGGGTATGCTAGAGGCAGTGCGGCAACAAGTGCTTGAGGCAAATTTAGAGCTGGTCCGAAAAGGGCTCGTCATCTATACATGGGGAAATGTTAGCGCGTATGACAGGGACTCAGGATATGTGGTGATCAAGCCCTCCGGAATCGAGTATGCACAGCTGCGGGCGGAGGATATGGTCGTCTTGGATTTGGAGGGGCATGTCATAGAGGGACGCTATAAGCCATCGTCCGACGCGCCTACCCATTTGGTTTTATATCAGCATTTTCCTGGGACGGGAGCCGTGGTACACACCCATTCGACGTGGGCGACGATTTTTGCGCAGGCGGGACGGGATATCCCGGCGCTTGGCACGACGCATGCGGATTATTTCTACGGATCCGTCCCATGTACGCGAAAGCTTACAGCCAATGAGATTGGGGGAGAGTATGAAAAAAACACAGGCGTCGTGATTGCTGAAACCTTTGCCTCGAGAGGAATATCCGCCAGCGATGTGCCAGCGGCGCTGGTGCGGGAGCATGGGCCGTTCGCCTGGGGAAGGGATCCGCAGGAGGCTGTATACCACGCTGTTGTGCTGGAACAGGTGGCGAAGATGGCGTATCACACCATGACTTTGCAGCAAATGGGGGCGGCCGAAAAATCTATGCAACATGAGTTGCTGGATAAGCACTATCTTCGCAAGCACGGGGCGAATGCATACTATGGGCAATAAAGCTGGGGACGCCAACGAAGGAGATCGTGACATGGAGAATAGTGCAAAGTGGCTGCAATGGGCGATAGAGTTACAGAGTATTGCGCAGGCCGGACTTTTTTATGGAAACGATGTGTATGATAAGGAGCGCTATGAGAGAGTCCGAGAAATTGCGGCTGAAATGGTATCCTATCAGTCGGAAATACCAGTTGAAAAGGTTAAAGATTTATTCTGCTCTGAAAGTGGGTATCAGACGCCAAAATTGGACACCCGCGCGGCGATTTTCCAAAATGATAAGATTCTACTGGTAAAAGAGAATAACGGGACATGGTCATTGCCCGGGGGATGGGTTGATGTCACTGTTTCCGTCAAAGAAAATACCATTAAAGAGGTAAAAGAGGAAGCGGGATTAGATGTCACCGCCGATATGGTTATTGCGGTGCAGGACAGAGAAAAGCATAACCTACCTGTTTACGCATATAGGGTATGTAAAATATTCATATTGTGTACTGTTATTGGCGGTCAATTTGAATCCAATATAGAAACCGTGGAAAGTCAATACTTTGGCATGAATGAGCTGCCCCTATTAGCAACTGAAAAAAATAACGAAGAACAGATAAAAATGTGCTTTGAGGCGTATCATGCAGATGGGTGGAAAACAGTATTTGATTGACAAATTGGCGACCAGGGGCGGAAGCGGCGAATGCTTTCGCCTTTTTTTATGCCGTTATAGGCGGGAACGGAGTTATAAAAAAGATCCCTAAGTGGAAAATTATGGGGATCGGTGCAGATAATCGGAGTACGTTGAAAGCGGGAGCTAAGCCTTGTGTGCAGTGGGTACGCGCTCTATAACAGTACACCAGATTCAAATGGTTCTTAAATTCATTACGACGCAAATCGCATACAAAATGATAGAAGCACCCAAAGCGGAGCCGATTGCGGTATGATAAGAATGTAGCTAACAACCTTACTGTGTTGATTTCGCTA
>JAHZBS010000222.1 GCA_019423265.1 Clostridiales bacterium | reverse complement strand
ATGCAGTTTCATATGATCGGCCATCTACAGCGCAACAAAGTCCACCAGGTTTTGGACAAAGTCTGTCTGATCCATTCCGTGGATAGTGTCCGTCTGGCGGAGGAGATTGACAGGGAAGCGGAGAAAAAGGGGCTGACCGCTAGAATTCTGTTAGAGTTGAACGTCGCGCGGGAGGAATCGAAATATGGTATTTTGGAGGAGGACTTGGACGCGGTGCTCCAAAATCTGGCAAGATTCCAGCATATACGGGTGGAAGGTCTTATGACAGTAGCGCCGTTTGTAGAAAATCCCGAAGAAAATCGAAAAATTTTTCGGCGGATGCGTGAAATTTTTATTGACATTCGGCAAAAAAAAGTGAATAATATAGACATGCAGATTCTGTCAATGGGAATGACCAATGATTATGAAATTGCCGTCGAGGAAGGTGCGACGATAGTCCGTGTCGGGACGGGCTTGTTTGGACACCGGCAGAAAAAATGAGAAATACAGAGAGGGAGTTGTAAGAGATGAGCAAATTTGTAGACAAAATTGCGGGGGCCCTGGGCTTCAGCAGCGAATATGACGAGTACGAGGACTATGAGGATGAGGATTACGTGGAGGAGGAGGTTCCGAAGAAGACGGTGAGTTATGAGACGAATCGGACTCGATATGAGGAAGACCGGAAAGAGTATGACAACATCCGCCCTTACCGGCAGAAGAATTCAAAAGTGGTCAATCTACACGCCAATGTCCAGATGGAAGTTGTGGTGACCAGCCCGGAGACCTTCGATGAGGCCAAGGAGATATCCCAACATATCAAGGATAATAAGCCGGTCGTCATCAATTTGGAGTTTGTTGAGCAGCCGATAGCCCAGCGGATCACCGATTTTCTCTGTGGCTGCTGCTACGCCCTCAACGGAAATATTCAGCGGATTGCGGACAAGATCTTTATGATCGCCCCGGACAACGTGGATTTTGCAGGGGACATCGATTTTCGTGAGACGCTGGAGAGCGAGGGCGGACTGGTGTTTCCCTGGAACGGCGAAGATTGATCCCTGCCCGCAGGTCGATGTGGAGGAACGGGTGAATGGATGACAAGGAGAGGAACTGGTTCATCAGCCGTATGGAGGATCTGGCGGATCGTGCGGATCAAACGGGGTACATGGTTTTTTCAGATTTTCTGGACGGCTATCAGCAGAGCCTTTTACGCGAATGGCAGCGTCATCTGACGACGGAAGTCTCGTTTTACGGGGGATATGAAGATGCCGAGAGAAGGATGGCATCTTTCTATCCCTCTTTTTTGCAGGTACAGAAGGAAGATTATCCCATTGAGGCGCTTTTGATCACTCCGAAGGCGCCCCAATTTCTGACGAAGGAGCTGGGCCACCGAGATTATCTGGGAGCGCTGATGGGGCTGGGGATCAAGCGGGAGAAGCTGGGGGATATTCTTCTCCAGGGACAGGGAGCCGTTGTGCTTGTCAGAGAGGATATGGCGTCCTATATACAGGAGGGCATCACGTCTGTGGGAGCCGCCGAGGTCAGGGTCACAGTACAGGGCAAGGAGATGGCTGTAAAGGCGCCGGAGGGGAAGCGGCTCTTGGTCAGTCTCGCATCCCTGCGCCTGGATGCGCTTCTCAGCAAAGGCTTTGCCTTGTCGAGAGCCGACGCATCGAAATGGATAGCGGCGGGGAAGGTTCAGAAGAATTGGAAAGACTGCACGGCCGGTGATGAGGCCGTCCAGGAAGGCGATGTGATCACCCTGCGCGGCATGGGCCGCATCAAGTGTATTGAGGAAAAAGGCCGGTCAAAATCCGGGCGGATTCAGCTGATGATTGAGCGATTCAGCTAGAAATGAGAGGGTTGGATGTGAAACGATATTGGAAACTGGCGTTGGCTGTCGTCTGCCTAGTGGCCGCAGACCAACTGACAAAATACTGGGCGTATGCGGTCCTGCGGGTGGAGGGGCCAGTTGTTCTGATCCCAGGGGTTTTTGAATTTTCATATTTGGAGAACCGGGGAGCTGCCTTCGGGATGCTGCAGGGCAAGTTTTGGCTGCTCATCCCCATCACGGTGATTACAGTGGCCGTCATCCTCTATCTATACCACAGGCTCCCGAACACAAGGCGGTTTTGGCTGCTGTACACATGCTGTGCTCTGATTTTGGCGGGCGCTCTGGGAAACTTTGTAGATCGCTGTCTGCGGGGATTTGTTGTGGACTTTTTGTATTTCAGCTTAATCGATTTTCCGGTCTTCAATGTGGCGGATTGCTATGTGGTGATCGGATGTATCGCTGCCGCCTGTGTCCTTCTCTTTGACAAAGACCTATTCGACGGCAATCCGAAGGAGGAATCCACGTGACCGGCCAGTGGGACGAGGCGGTGGCAGGGGAGGAACAGAGGGGACAGAGGCTGGATAAATACGTCAGCGCTCTGAGTGAAGACTGTTCCCGCTCCCGGGTTCAAACTCTCCTGGAGGAAGGGCACATCACGGTCAATGGTCAGCCGGAGAAAGCCAACTATCGAATTCGGCCGGGAGACGTGGTTCGCTGGTGCATTCCGGAGCCGGACATGCTCAGCGCGGAGCCTGAACCTATGGACCTGGAGATCGTCTACGAAGATGAGTACTTAGCGATCGTCAACAAGCCTAGGGGAATGGTGGTCCATCCGGCGGCCGGACATGCAGGGGGAACGCTCGTCAACGGTCTCATGCATCATTTTCAGGGAAATCTGTCAGCTATCAACGGCGTCCTGCGCCCGGGCATTGTACACCGGATCGACAAGGACACGTCGGGACTGCTGGTGGTCTGTAAAACGGACAGAGCTCACCAGAAGATGAGCGAGCTCTTAGCCCAACATGCCATTACCCGGCGGTATCACGCCATCGCCTATTTTAATTTCCGGGAGGATGAGGGGACAGTCTCGGCGCCTATCGGCCGAAGCGACCAAGACCGGAAAAAGATGGCCGTTACACCCAAGGGACGGCGGGCGGTGACGCATTACCAGGTGTTGGAGCGCTTCGGAGAGCTGACCTATGTACAGGCGGAGCTGGAGACAGGGCGGACGCACCAGATCCGGGTGCATTTGAAGAGCATCGGCCATCCTCTTCTGGGGGATCCCGTATATGGGCCGGCGTCCATACCGCCCCAGGCAGCCCGGCTGCTCCATGGGGTTCCGAGGGCGCATTTGGATGGGCAGGTCCTCCACGCGAAAGTCCTCGGCTTTGTCCACCCCATCACCGGACAGTATCTGGAGTTTGACCAGGGGCTGCCGGCATATTTTCTCGAAATTTTGGAGGTCCTTCGAAAAAATACGGAGAATCTGTAAATTATTCTTGTAAATCCCTCGCTGATTTGGTAAAATAGGTAGGAAAATTGTATCAGAGAGGATGAGAAGGAATGGAGAAAGGAACGGAGTTAACAGCGCAGCTCTCAGTGGGGAAGAAAGTTGTGCTGGGTCTACAGCATGTGTTGGCGATGTTTGGGGCCACGGTTTTGGTTCCCCTATTGACAGGGCTGGATCCTTCGATTGCCATTTTGGGCGCGGGCATTGGAACACTGATCTTCCATGCAGTGACGAAGGGGAAGGTACCTGTTTTTTTAGGATCCAGCTTTGCATTTATAACGGCTATTGCATTGACGTTACAGGGGTCAGGCATCGGGGCCGTGAAAACCGGCATTATCGCAGCCGGTTTAATTTATGTGCTGGTGGCGGGGCTGATTAAGTTATTTGGCGTACAGAGAGTCCACAGTCTGTTTCCCCCCATCGTGACCGGGCCGATCATCATCGTCATCGGGCTTCGGCTGAGCCCTACCGCTATCAGCGACGCTTTTTTCCACACCGTTGACGGCGCATCGGTGTTCTACTGGCAGGGGGCCATCGTCGCCATGGTGGTGCTGATTACCATGATCGTCGTGTCCATCTTTGCGAAGGGGTTCTTCCAGCTGGTGCCGATTCTCATCTCTGTCATCGTGGGATATCTGCTGGCCTTGGCCATGGGCATGGTGGACACGGCGGAGATCGCCGCGGCGCCCTGGATCGGCCTCAGCGAAGAGGGCATCCGGTATCTGACAGCGGCCCCTGAAATATCCTGGAGCGGGATTCTGGCCATCGCGCCCATTGCGCTGGTTGTCTTCG
>JAHZBS010000221.1 GCA_019423265.1 Clostridiales bacterium | reverse complement strand
CCCGCCCCATCTTCGCGGAAAAGGGCGTGGAGCTTCGGCAGTGCCGGATCATGGGAAAAAACCGGTCCGTGGCGAGACTGTCCTTTGTAAAAGATGGCGAGCCGGCGGAGGGAGTCCTATTTCGGCCGGAGTTGCTGCAAAGGGCGATCCTTGCGCGATATGGGCCGAGCGTCTGGCGCCGCCTGGAGCAGGGAGAGTATATGCGGGAAGTCATTACCCTGGATCTGTGCTACCAAGCGGGAATCCATGAGTATAAAGGAGAGACGAGTACACAGATAACCGTCACGAATATCCGCTGATTATAAAAGTTGGCGTTCCGCCAACCTTTTCCCATAGGGTTAAAAAAATTTAGAAAGATGCTGTCATTCGCATTAAACTATGATATAATAAGTGTCGCAGGACGGCATCCACGATTGCCAAATCATAAGAGAGGTGCAGATAATGGAACTTAACAAAATCATCCGGGATATTCCGGATTTTCCGCAGAAGGGTGTGCTATTTCGGGATATCACCCCGCTGCTTCACAATCCCCAGGCTTTAAGGGAAACGGTGGATCAAATGTGTCAAGTGCTCTCCCAGTTTGAATTCGACTATGTGGTGGGCCCCGAATCTCGGGGGTTCATTTTCGGCGTGCCGGTGGCATACGCTATGAACAAAGGGTTTATCCCGATCCGAAAGAAGGGAAAGCTGCCCTACGAGACACTTTCAAGGGAATATTCTTTGGAGTACGGGACTGCGGTGCTGGAGATGCACGCGGATGCCATTAAGCCCGGACAAAAGGTGGTAATCGTCGATGACCTGATTGCCACGGGAGGAACGTCAAAGGCCATCGTGGAACTCATCGAAGAGGCCGGAGGCCAAGTGGTCAACCTGATGTATCTCATCGAGCTTGTCCAGCTGGGCGGCCGTGAAATGCTGAAAGGCTACGATGTGAAGACCTTGATTCAATATTAAGACAGGGGGAGTTGAAGTGAATGGTGAGCTCCATGCAGCCGATGAAACTGTCCCCTGTGTATAAGGACATGATCTGGGGAGGGAGCGGTCTCCGCGAGTATCTACATAAGCCGATCCCTTCCGAGCATACGGGCGAGTCCTGGGAAGTAGCGGCTCACCCCAACGGGCAGAGCCGGATTGCCAACGGGCCATATCTGGGGATGGCGCTGGGGGAGGCGGTTTCGAGCCTAGGAGCCGGCCTGGTGGGAACAGAGGTCTGGAAGCGGTATGGGAACAAATTTCCTCTGCTGATTAAGTTTATCGACGCCCGCGATAAGCTTTCCGTGCAGGTTCATCCCAACGATGAACAGGCCAAAAGATTGGAGGGCCCAGGGGAGAGCGGCAAGACGGAGATGTGGTATATCCTGCACGCGCAGCCTGGCGCTAAGCTCGTCTACGGCTTTAATAGGGAGATTGGGGAGAGGGAGTTGGAGGAATCCATAGCCAGCGGAACCATCGAGTCACTGCTCAATTGGGTGGATGTAAAGGCAGGCGACGCATTTTTTATACCGGCGGGGACGCTGCACGCCATCGGGGCGGGGATTCTGATTGCGGAGATCCAGCAGAGCTCGGATACTACATATCGGGTCTATGACTATAATCGGATGGGGCTGGACGGAAAGCCAAGGCAGCTCCATGTGGAGAAAGCGATGCAGGTGGTGAATCGGGCCAGCTCTCTGGGGGGAGAGCGCAGCGATATTGACGCAGGAGTGGTCTGCCCTTTCTTTGAGACGAAGCGAGTCCGTTTGGCGGGGGAAGAGGCGATGGCTGTGTCAAGGGAGCGCTTTGAAATTCTAATGTGCCTAGAGGGCGGCGGAATGGCCAATGGCGTGAAATTTGGCATTGGGGACGCGATTCTGTTGCCGGCCTCCATGGGCACATGTCTGATAGAGGGCAATGGCGTGTTGCTGAAGACGCATGTGGCGCTATGAGCGAAAAGCGCCGGAACGGAGGAAAGGATGAGAATCGGGATTGACCTTGGCGGTACCAATATAGCGGGAGGCGTGATCGGGGATGGCGCGGAGCTGCTCTACACAAAGTCAGTTCCCACCAACGCACAGCGGCCCTACTCCGAAGTGATTTATGATATGGGAATGCTGGCGGTGGAATTGGCTCAGATGGCAGGCTCTTCCATCGAGTCGATGGAATCAGTCGGCGTTGGAAGCCCGGGTACGCCTCATAAGGGGACAGGCGTCATTTTGTATTCCAATAATCTGGGGTGGGAGAATGTGCCGCTGGTGCAGGAGTTGGGGCGGTACATCCCGGTTCCAATCCGGCTGGATAACGACGCCAACTGCGCTGCCCTTGGCGAATACGCGGCAGGGGCAGCCAAGGGCAGTCGTTCAGCGGTAATGGTTACCTTCGGCACAGGCGTCGGCGGTGGCATTGTATTGGATGGTAAAATCCATTCCGGCTTTAATTCTGCCGGAGGCGAGATCGGGCACATGGTCATCGTTTCCGGCGGTGAGCGCTGTACCTGCGGGAGAGAGGGCTGCTGGGAATCCTATGCGTCAGCTACGGCTCTGATCCGCATGGGCAACGGCGCGGCGGACCGGGATCCCCATTCCCTGTTGGCTTCCATACGGCAAAAGGGCCGGCTGAATGGACGCCTGATTTTTGATGCGGCGCAGAAGGGGGATTCGGCGGCGTGCCAGGTGGTCAAAGGCTATATCTGGTATATGGCGGAGGGGATCACAAATCTGGTGAATATTTTTCAGCCGGAGGCCGTCGTATTGGGCGGCGGCATCTGCGCTCAGGGGGACTACATCGCAGATCCCATTCGGGAATACGTAGCGCAGGGAGTCTTCTGTAAACAGGTGGAGCTGCCCCGCATTGTCACGGCGACCCTCGGCAATAATGCGGGGATTATCGGCGCCGCGCTGCTATAATTCACAGAACGAGCGCACAGATTTGTCATAAAATCGTAAGGGTATGGTAAGACTTCGAGGAAATTGTTAACTTGCCTTTTCGACATAAACTGCTATAATTATTTATGTCGCCGTCTCAGGTGACGGAAAGGGTGTTTGGATGGCAAGAAAAGAAGGAAAAAAGAAGCGCGTTTGGCTGAGAGCCATTCTGATTACGTTGGGAGTCCTGATTGTCGCCTGTTCTGGAGTGCTTTTGAAGGCGTATCTGGATGTAAAAGATATGACGGACGCCGTGTATGTATCGGTTTCAAAAGAGAACAAGCGAGCGGAGGACGGCGGCTCCGATTCCACAGATTTGATCGGGCGCAAGGAGCCATTTTCCGTGCTGCTCCTGGGAACGGATACCGGAGGATTGGGGAGGACGGAACAGCGTGGACGGACAGACACCATCATGGTGGCCACCGTCAATCCCAATGACAAGTCAGTTAAAATCTTGAGCATTCCCCGTGATACCCGGACGGAGATCATCGGAAGAGGGACGGTGGACAAGATCAATCACGCCCATGCATTTGGCGGGGTGGAGATGACGGTCAACACGGTCCAAAACTTTCTGAATATTCCCATCGACCACTATGTCCTCGTCAATTTAAGCGGATTTGAGACGGTGGTTGATGCGCTGGGCGGCGTAACGGTGGAGAATACCATGGCCTTCTCCCTGGATGGATTTGACTTCCCGGTGGGAACCATCTCCCTGAATGGCGAGGAAGCGTTGGCCTTCGCCCGAATGCGGTATGAAGATCCGGAAGGCGATTTTGGGCGAAACCGCAGGCAGCGCAATCTGGTGACGGCCATGGCCAAAAAGGCGCTGTCCCTGGAAGGAATGTTGAATTACCAGAGCATTCTGGATTCCCTTAGGGATTCTATGCAGACGGATCTGACGCTGCAGGACCTGACAACCTTGGTTCTGAGCTATCGGCAATGCGCGGAATCGATTTCCCAGTATGATACCCTCCCGGGCGTGGGAAAGACAATCGATGGTGTCTGGTATTGGATTCCCAATATGGATGAGGTCTATAAAATTTCCTCTGAGCTTCGGCAGCATCTGGAGCTTTCGAATTAAAGAAATCCTACGGTGGATACCGCTGTAAAGGAAACCGATATGGAAAATTTCATCTTGGCATTGAATGTGGTCATGCCGCTCTTTTTAACCATTGCCATTGGTTATGGCCTTAAGGTACTAAAATTCTATGACAAGCCAGCGCTGGATGTCA
>JAHZBS010000220.1 GCA_019423265.1 Clostridiales bacterium | reverse complement strand
ATTCGGGAAATGATTTTCTCTTTGAATTCAACCATATCGAGAATGCATGTTACAACACCTCCGACGCCGGCGTCTTCTACAGCGGGCGCAACTGGACGACCAGAGGTACTGTGATCCGCTATAATTATATGTACAATATAACAAGGGGTACCGGTACAACCTTTGGTATATACTGTGACGACGCGCTGAGCAGTATCGAAGCGTACGGAAATATTTTTGATAATTTTGGAATGCAGGGAGTGGCTTTGGGCGGAGGACGAGAGAATATCTTCCACGACAATCTCTATATCGACGTCCCAGGTTGGAAAATCAATTCGGATGCCCGCACCCTCAGCTACGAATGGTTTAACACAACCGACAGCGTGAGAGGGTACAATGAGAAACCCATCAACAATGAATACTGGTCCGCGAAGTATCCGGAGTTGGCGGCGACCTACGGTCACCTAGTGCTGAATCCGGATGACAACACGCAGGCAGACAAGACGGTTAAGGAGGCGGCGGATCCTGACCTGTTTAACCCCATGTTCCCCGCTGGCAACAAAGTGTACGATGAGACGGTGGTCGGCAGCAACGACTGGAATGTCACGTTCCTCATTAACTACAATGAGATTGACATGATCCATGAGTTTGGCGATTTCCAGGATCCGGTGACTTACTGGCAGTCTGAGCAGGCCCATGAAGTCTACAGAAATGCCCTTGTCAATGGCATTCGGACTGCGACGCCAGAGCAGATGGAGACATGGAAGGCTACCTATATTAGCCAGCTCTCCCCTGTGGTGAACAATTAACGAAGCATTTTAAATCAGATGGGATCACATTCAGCCATCCCCGCTTTCGCCCTTTCGGGCGGCGGGGATGGTTTTCATTTCGATAATTTGGCGGCACGTCCTTTTACAGAGCGGATAACCGTGCCAGCCGCCATTCCCACTGCCGAGCACAGGATACCGGGAACGATGTCCGTTAGGTCAGGAATATTCAGATGGTCAAATGTTGTGCTATTGGCCAGACTAAAGGTCGCGTAACACGCAAGCATATACATAAAGCCAAAGAATAGAAGCATAAGCCACTTATAGTTGGCCCAGCCATCGTCTTTGCCAATAAATACAGAAATGATCAGTGTAGTGATTGGCAAAACAAGATAGAATACAACCAGTGAATATCCCATAGCGTCCGACCCTCCTCCCAGCCAGAACACGATAATTGACAAGGCCCATATTAGCAGATAACTTATAACCTGTATTAATTTTGATAATTTTTGCCGGTGCTTAACCTCGTTTGTGCTTTCCGCAAGATATTCAATCATCTTTTTGTCCTCCTTCAACAATTCATCTAGGCTAACAGAATAAAGAGTACTTAAGCGGATAACGCTCACAATATCCGGAAACGACCTGCTGTTTTCCCAATTTGAAATGGTCTGACGGCTAACCCCCACCTCCTCAGCCACCTTTTCCTGCGTCATTCCAATTTTGATCCTTGCATTTTTCAGTTGACTTCCAATCTCCATATAGTTTCCTCCCTGCCGGCCTTATTATGACGGAAAACCTAGCAAAAGTCTATCAAATTAATTTTACATCGCCTTAAAACCGTGTCAAAATGTTTTGACACCGGTGTTCCAGGCAGCACAATAGCGGTAGTTTTTAAGGGCAATACAAAAAAACCGCCAATCTAGGGGGCGGGCTGGCGGCTCACTTCCTTATTTGGCGAAGTTCAAAACTCCCGTGCATTTCCAACAGTAATTCTTGTAGCAACTCAGATTCTGCCATTGATCCTGTCTCCTATCGTGTGGTAGAGATCTTGCCGTCTATGCTATAGCCATTATACACGAAATATGAGAGTGTGTCGATAGCTTGTTAGAATTTATTTCATCCCGTTCAGATCGCATGACAAGAGCCGGATTTTGTGTCCGTTTGTATTCTCCCCCTACTTTTTCTAACCAATTTTCTAATCGCATGTTGATAAAAATGGTTAGAATGGTTAGAATATGGGTAGAATATTTTCCGGAGGCGATCAGATGGTTTTTCAGGAAAGCAAGATTGTGGAATTGAAGTCTATTGTGGTGGATGATATAGAAAAAGAGATTATTGCATTCGCAAACGGTGAAGGCGGAAAGATGTATATTGGCGTCCAAGACGACGGAACAGTGGTTGGACTGGATGACCCGGACGGAGCTGCTTTACAGGTCAGCAACATGGTGCGGGATGCAATTAAGCCAGACCTGACAATGTTTCTTCACTATGAGACCTTGAACGAGGGCGGAAAGCAGATTGTAGCCATTGATGTTCAGCAGGGAACAGAGCGCCCATATTACATTGCAAAGAAAGGTCTGCGTCCGGAAGGCGTTTTTGTCCGTCAGGGATATTCGTCTGTGCCAGCTACCAATACGGCGATCCGGCGCATGATTAAGGAAACGGATGGAGACCATTTTGAGGAAATGCGTTCTTTGGAGCAGGATTTGACCTTTGAGGCAGCTGAAAAGGAATTTTCCGAGAGAAATATCCTGTTTGGGGAGGTGCAGATGAAAACATTAGGAATTATGACCCATGACGGTGTTTATACAAACCTGGGACTTTTGTTGTCTGATCAGTGTATGCATACAATCAAGGCAGCAGCCTTTGAGGGGACCACCCAAAATGAATTTAAGGATCGAAAGGAAATTTCCGGCTCTCTGTTCCGACAGATGGATGAAGTCTATGATTATATTGACTTTCGCAACCAGACCCATTCCTCTTTTCAGAAGCTGCGGCGGATCGACAGAAAAGACTACCCGGAGGTGGCGGTCAGGGAGGCACTTTTGAATCTGCTTGTGCATCGTGAATATTCCTTCCGTGCCAGCACTTTTATCAGTCTTTATTCAGACCGGATCGAGTTTACTTCCATCGGCGGGCTTGTAAGCGGTGTCACTTTAAACGACATAATGATGGGGATTTCCGTATGCCGGAATGTAAAGTTGGCAAATGTATTTTACCGTTTGGAACTGATTGAAGCTTATGGAACCGGAATACTTAAGATTATGGAGGCTTATTCTGGAACTGGAAAGGAACCACAAATTGTAACTTCTGACAACGCATTTAAGATTATCCTTCCAAATTTAAATGTACACACGGGACAGGAGAAACCGCTTGCTGATAAGCCAGCAGGCAGTGTACAAGAGAACACAGTGATTGCCCTGGCAAAAGAACAGGGTACTTTCACAAGAAAAGAAGTGGAGAAGGTGCTGGGAATCAGTCAGACAACATGTGGACGATTATTGAAGCAGATGATTGAGCACAGGCAGATCGTCCAGGAGGGAAAAGGCAGGAGTACGCACTACCGCCTTTCAGAATAACGTATAGTGGTTTTTATCAATATAGAAAAACCGCCCTTTCGGACGGTTGCTACACTATTATTAAGGCGCGATCTAGGCACAAACGCAATGGTTTATGTGGGCACAGCTGTACTTCGGAACGACAAAACCCTGAAATAAAGCGGCCTAAAGATTGATTACACCTGAGAGGACTCGAACCTCCGACACATGGTTTAGGAAACCACTGCTCTATCCTCTGAGCTACAGGTGTATAGAACGATATTCATTGTATACCAAACCGACTGTTTTTGCAACCCTTTTTTAGAAAACTGGAAGAATTTCTTGTCCTACGGGATGTCCATTCTCTATCCCAGCGCAATGTCCAACACCATCATGATCAAAAAACCAACCATGACGCCCATGGTCCCGGCGTGGGAGTGGGCGTCGAGATGCGCTTCCGGGATGAGTTCCTCCACAACCACGTATATCATGGCGCCGGCGGCGAAAGTGAGCAGCCAGGGCATAATCGAGGTGATGGACCCGATCAACAAGACAGTCAATATGCCGCCGATGGGCTCCACAATTCCGGATAGGGCGCCATATACAAACGCCTTCCAGTTGGGCAACCCCTCTTGTTTTAGCGGAAGGGATATGGCAGCGCCTTCGGGAAAATTCTGTAGCCCCATTCCCAGGGCCAACGCCATGGCGGCAGCCAGCGATACGGTCGAATCACCGCCGGCGGCTAGGGCGAAGGAGAGCCCTACAGCCATTCCCTCCGGTATATTGTGGAGCGTTACAGCCAACACCAGCATGGTCGTCCGCTTAAGGGAAGACGGGGGACCTGCCGGCGTGTCGCTGTCCGAGTGAAGATGAGGCAGGAGCTTA
>JAHZBS010000022.1 GCA_019423265.1 Clostridiales bacterium | reverse complement strand
CCTTCCGCTTAATTCTTCTCCCTCTATCCTGTTCAAAATGTTTGACAAACCTACACTTCCCGCAAAGCCATTGGGTATCTTCCTAGCGTCATAACCGGTAACCCCATCTGAGTGTACAACATTGTGCAGCGACCTGCCGTGTACCTGTGTTCATACAATATTTACAATTAAAAACAAAATATTTGATCTTCTATGTTAAATTTTCTCTCTTTTTTAACTTGATATGTTCTGTTTTTACCAATCTGTATCGGATATAATTAGAATGCTCAATAAATATCAGAAAGGAGAACACCATGATTGGGTTTGTATTCGATACACCAATACCACAGGGACAGGATTACCGGGAGCTCTTGAGGGAGCTGGCCAGGGAATTCGGACATACCGTCGAGTATAAAGAGGATTGTATGATCCTTTCCTTCATGCACACGGGGCAACTCAACTTGTCCTTTGAGAAACGACAGACAGCGAAGGGGAGTGCCGTATTTCTTGTAGGCGACTTTTTCGGATGCCCGGCGGGGCCCGGGTATCATGCGTATCTGATCCAGCTAGTCGACGCCTTTGTGACAAGATCTGGCCTGGGCATTCATATGGTGGACGCCACAGGCTACTACTTCCATCGAGATTTCGCAGAGCTTCAGGCCGCCTACGAGAATCATGTACGGCAGCTTGTCGCCAGTGGCGAGCGCTATCTGCGGGATTCCCCCCTCCCGCAGAGCATGGTTATATGCCGCCCCCTCGACGCCCCCTGTCCTGAGTCTGTCGGCGGCACATTTGACACTCCCACCGGCCGGTATTCCATCGCGTCGGTGGTTCAGCAAGTCAAAGAGGTTGGCGTACAACCCTTTGCAAAGGAATTTTTCATTTGGTTCGATCAGCGCATCGACGGCCGCTTTTACCGCAATAACGCTTTGACCATGCTCTGGGAGGATTGCTGCTTCCGCCCTGGAATCCGAAGCGAGGAGGATCAGAGGATCAATGAAACCATTCTGGACTATTTGGAACTGGCGGCCTCCGCATCCCCCACTCTCCCCTTTCCCAAGGGGGAATATCTCGAGCTGTGTAGGCTGAACCGCCATCCCCCCATCGACGTGCAAACACTACCCCTCTATGTAACGGAATACCCCATCGGCTACCGCCGGGGCCGTCTGGATTATACCATCGGCCATGTCACGATCCCGATCCCCGGATCGTTCCTGTATCGCAAGAATACGATCAACGGCCGTGTCCACCATGTCTTTTATGACGCGGAGCCCAAGGGTTGGCGGCGAATCCGCATTTTCTCCGGGATCTCCCAGGACGGCGATGCCTCCTTCATCGAAGAGATGTTTACTCTGTTCACCGAGGAGACGCCCGAGGAGTTTCCGGTGGGAAACGGCATCTGCCGGGCTGTCTCCCTGGGCCAGATAGAGGAAGAGGGGCAGGTCTTCTTTCAGGCTTTCGCCCAGGTAGTCTCCGGCCCCCGCCTACTCTCCGTGATCGCCTCCTACACCGATCCGGAGCAACTGCCATGGGCGATGGAGATGTTTCACGGTATGGTAGCGAGGGATTCGTAGCTGAGGGATATAATCCCGACTTCCTTGACTAAAATAAAAAAGTTCCTCCTCTCTCCGCATCCCTTGGCGGAGAAAGGGGAAACTAGCTTTTCATGTAGACTAACGCAGCGCGGCGCTCAATCGTTTTTATCAACTGCCAGATTGCATAGTAACATGACGACCGCGAACAGAACCCCGGCAACCGGCCACACGATCCAAGTCAAGTGCCAGTTGTTGGTAGCCAAACTCCATCCGAGATAGACAGCCGTGGCAATAAGCCAGTATACCGTCCCGATGGACTCTTTTACTCTGCTTTCCCTCTTCCCCTGGGCTGAGAATTCCCCCTCTTTGAGGAGCTTCTGCATACTCGCCCAGCGGACGCCGGCGATAATAAAGAAGATAACGCCGACGCCTGCAATCAGCATTGTAAGCGAAAGCATAACAACGGTCAAAAATTCGTCCTCGGTAAAAACTCCTGCACACAGCGCAATGGGAGACAGAACACAAAAGCACACACCGATGATGTTGCTCTTTACATAGGTATTCCGATAAGCCTTCTGCTTATCCCGCACCATCCCTGTAACGCCGTATTCGGCTTCAAAGGCATCTTTGTCGAGGAACTCATAGGGGGCGTTCTGGATGCCGGTGTAAACATAGATCCCCACGGCGACCGCTACGATACAAAATAGAGCAATAAGACCAACGCCGCCAGCAAGGTTTTCCGATATGCCAAAAGAAGAAATGTTCGATGCTGCGCCGAGAATGAGAAGCGGTATCACTGACAGAATACAGAGAAAGGTTGCGGCGGCAATCCGGATGGACGCTGACTTTCTCCACTCGATGAACTCATTTGCCTCTGCCAGTGTGATGCGCTTAACACCTGAATCAATACTGAGATCCGTAAATTCTTCGTCCTCCATGTCATCCTTGAGCAGGTAGTCAGTGGTTACACCGAATAGCTCCCCGAGCCGCAATACCTTCTCAAGATCGGGAATCGTCTGCGCACCTTCCCATTTGGATACCGCCTGACGTGACACCCCCACTTTTTCAGCAAGTTCTTCCTGCGACCATCCGTTCTTTTTTCGCAGCCTGATGATCTTATCAGCCAAAATCATTTCAATCCTCCATTCCAGAGCGCTCTGCGCCGCACCGGCACAGACGCTCGATTGCTATTTGTAACCAGTATAGCTTTTTTTATGGTTACACGCCACCAAATGGCGGCTTGAAATCTGTCAACTGACGGTTGCACCCGCTAAAATCATAGGGTTTAGCGCAGATACAGCGTAAAGATCTCCTTTGCCCACGACAGGTATGCCGGCACATTGGCGTCGAGCCATTCGATCATGATCGCCACATCTGTCGATGTAAGCCCACCAATGTGCTGATATACATTGCCCACCGCTTCGGAACCGCCGATGGCTATCATAGCCCGCGCGTGATCTCCGACGGCGACGTACTTCCCGATGGCCAACGCGCCGGATGAAAATCCGCCGATGGAAAGAGCGCCGAAGGAAACGATGCCGATGCTGATAGCGCCTACCGCAAACAACCCCAAGGCAATCGATCCGACAGAGAGCAGTCCAAAGGCGGCTGTGCCAAATGCAATCAGCCCGACGGACAGTAATCCTACGGATATGATACCAAGCGAAAGCAGGCCGAGAGACACTATGCCCCGCGCTCGAAGTCCTAATGCAAAAACACCTCTCGCTTTCAGACCGATTGCAAAGAATCCTCTCGCATCCCGCCCGATGTGGTACAGCGGCATACCGCAAACCATCTTTTCGCTTTTTCTCTCCCTGCACTGTCTCTTGATCGCAGAATGTATCGTGTCCAGAACAGATACGATTTCTTCCGTATTCTTGCCGGACTTATCCGTGCAGTCTTCATTCAACAGATAATCCATGGAACATTCAAACAGTTTTCCCAGCCTGATCAGCTTATCCGTCTCCGGATACGCAAGATCCGACTCCCATTTGCTCACCGACTGACGGGACACACCGAGAAGATCGGCAAGCTGCTCCTGTGTGTAGTTGTTTTCTTTTCTCTGTTTTGCTATCTTTTCTCCAAGTGTCATACCGATTACTCCTTTAGGTTTTTTCACGCTGCGCTACGGTCTACAGGATACCGTGTCAGAGATAAGAAAACCACCATTTTCCCGTTTCTTAATGTAAACTTTAGGTTGCACAATCTCAGCGCGCCAAAGATCCGCTGCAATCCGGCTCTCCACCCAGGATTCACATCTGCCGGATGATCTTAACCGTCTTATATATGGCGCCTACCAACAACACGAGTCCCACAGCGAGCATCAGTAATCCCGCCGCCAGCGATTTGCCGGAGATCAGGATACCAAACACGATGACGCCGATTATAACGGCGAGCATAAACAGCGCGACAAGGATCCCCAGTGGGTACCGAATCCATTTTGACACCTTCTTGTTGGGCAGGATTTCAATTGTGCCTTCTACCAGCAAATCTAAAATGAATTCAATGATATACTCCATATCTCCACTCCCCTTGTCTTCTGGCATTTCGACTCTTGCTCCGCCCCACGGCGGGCTTCCCCGCAGGCAAAGCAAAAGGCAGCGTAGCCCTTCGACCATACTGCCTTCTGTCAAACCGTTTTTATTCGATGTCCTCTCCGAGGGAGGCCTTCGCTTCATCCTGAATTGCTTTGTCAAACGACAGCATAGGTTCCTTGTCAATTTTCCGTATTCTTCGGTCAACGTAGTTTTTGGTTATTTTGGCTACGAGGGGACAGAGTGAAATTACACCGATAAGGTTGGGTATCATCATCATTCCGTTGAAGGTATCGGAGATATCCCATGCGAGGGAGGATGTCATAATGGCACCTGAAATAATCATGATGACAAAAACGACCCTGTACACCGGAACCGCCTTTTCCCCCAGCAGATACTCAATGGCCTTGCTTCCATACTGAGACCATCCTAAAACCGTGGTGAAGGCAAACAGCAGAATGGCGAGGGCCACAAACACTTCCCCGCTCTTGCCGAATACATTGCCGAAAGCCTGCGCAACCAGCGTGGCGTCATTTACACCTTCCACAGCAAGTCCCGTCTCAAGATCTATGTAGCCGGAGGAAAGGACAACGATGGCCGTCATGGTACATACAACGAAGGTATCAAAGAAGACCTCGAAAATCCCCCACATTCCCTGTTTTACAGGTTCCTTTACGTTGGAGGATGAGTGTACCATTACCGACGAGCCGAGACCCGCCTCATTCGAAAACACGCCTCTCTTGCAGCCCTGGGTCACAACCTGCTTTATTGTAATGCCTGCAACCGCGCCTCCCACAGCCTTAACGCCGAATGCGAAGCGGAATATGGCGGCGAACATCTCACCTACATGGCGTATATGTACGAAGAAAACAATGAGCGCGCCCACAACATACAGCACGGCCATAAAAGGAACTATTTTTTCTGCAACGGCGGCGATGCGCTGCAAGCCGCCGAGAATGATAAGGGCTGCGATAATCATCAGCATGATGCCGATCACAATGGAGATAACCGAAATTCCGCCGATCTGTGGCGCGTCAACATTGGCAAAAAATGCGGACTGAATATTCAGCGTGATCTTATTGACCTGCCCCATATTGCCAATGCCGAATGACGCGAGGATGGCGCATATGGAAAAGAGAACGGCAAGAATTTTTCCTATCCACTTACAGTTCTTCTTTTTGCCGAGGCCGTCTTTCAGATAGTACATGGCGCCGCCCGACCATTCCCCCTGGCTGTTGCGCCTGCGGTAATAGATGCCCAGCACGTTTTCTGAAAAGTTCGTCATCATTCCAAAGAAAGCGGCAATCCACATCCAGAACACAGCGCCCGGGCCTCCCACCACGATGGCCGCGGCAACGCCCGCTATATTTCCTGTGCCGATTGTGGCCGCAAGTGCCGTACACAGCGCCTGAAACTGGGAGATCGACTTTCTGTCCGTCTTTTTTGTGGCACGGCTGTTCCTTCTGAATACGCTTCCGATGGTGTGTTTCCACCAGTGAGCGAGATGCGAGATCTGAAAGAACTTTGTGCAGCAGGTCATAAGAATACCGGTACCGATGAGCAAAACCAGACCAATGGTTACCCATACAAAATTGTTGACCGCGTTGTTAAGGTCGGTCAAAGCTTTGACAAATTGCTCCATCCTTTCCCCTCCTGAAAATATAACGAACCGTGCAAGCTGCGCGGTTCGTCAAAAGCACCAAGTATTCTTCTGCTGCGATAAAAGATATGCTTTGTCCTTTTGCCTGAGAGATTGGCGCGCTGGCGCTTTGCCCCTTCGGCACTCAATTGAATGAGCTTCTCCAAAGTACTATCGGTTTACAGTCCTCATCCCCCGGGGGACGCCTGAGAGTGTTACTCCTTCGGCCGCACGACACTGCGTTTCCTGCAAACGTCATCTAGTAATATTAACTTGTACGGTTTAATACGTATATTATATAAAAAAATAATGAAAAAAGCAATATGCCCGTGAAACTTTCTGTCCTTATATCCAAATTTTTCGCGTCAGCGAAGACAGCGGCTCAACCCGTCACCGGTGAAGTTTTATTTTTTGCTTTTTTGGATTTGTCCTTGTCTGCGGCTTTTTTCCCTTTGGCATTTTTCTTTTTCTTTTTGCCCCCGTCTCCGCTGCCTGCGGGCTCAGGCTCCGGCGCGGAAGCGCTCAAGGCCGGCGGATCATTCTTGGCCGGGCGCTGGATCGTATGGGACAGGAATAGCGACAGCTTGGCGCACGCGGGACCCACCATCTCATACAGGACGCCCGAGGACAGAATGATGGTGGAGAGCAGCACCCCCGACTCATATGGAAGAATCCGCTGTCCTAACACGGCCAGGCCAATGGAGACGCCGGCCTGGGGCACCAGCGCCAGCCCTAGGAAATGGCGGATTTCCATGGATGCGCCGCTGATGCGGGCTCCAAGGTAGGCGCCTGCGTATTTTCCAATGATGCGCACAAAGAAATAGGCGATGCCGATGACGCCGGCGGTGGCCAGGGCCGGGACATTCATCCGCATTCCGGACAGCACAAAAAATAGGAGCAGCAGCGGCGGCGTAAAATTATTTACCTGTTTAAAAAGGGCTTTATTGCCGCTGACATTGATATACACCATCCCCAACACCATGCAAGACAACAGCGGCGACACGTTGAAGGCGCTGCAAAAGCCTGTGAGACAGAAAATGACGGCGATGACGAGCACCAACCGGTGATCCTGGGAGCGACGCTCGTTGATGAGCTTGTGGAGCAAGAATCCGCCGCCTACCCCGAGGCCGATGGCTGCTAAGTTGACGAGGATCGGAACTAACACCACGGTGGCATCCATCCGCCCCTGACTCTCCATGGCCTGGGCGACGGCTGCACAGACGCTAAACGCCAGCAGAGCTACCGCGTCGTCCAGCGCGACCACCTGTAGAATCGTGTTGACAAACTCTCCCTTCGCCTTGTATTGGCGAATGGTCATAATCGTCGATGCCGGCGCCGTTGCAGACCCAATAGCGCCTAAAAGCAGAGCAAACGGGACGGATAAATGAAAGACAAAGATCATAACCAAGGTGACCAGCAGGGCTGCTGTAAGCGACTCAAAGGCTGTGATTATAAAGATCTTCGCCCCGCTCTTTCGCAGCTGCGACAGTTTAAAGTATTTTCCGACCCCAAAGGCGATAAAGGCCAGCGCGGCGTCGGTCACAAAATCCATCCGCTCTATGATGACCTCCGGTATCAAATTCAGCACATACGGTCCGATCAAAACACCGGATATAATATAGCCTGTCACGTTAGGCAATCTCAACTTTTTTGTGATCCTCGTCATCAAAAAACCGGCAATTAAAATGATGGCCAGGCTGAGAATAACCTGCGCCGACATACTGTCCAATTTATCCAAGTGCAGCATATGCCTTCCTCCTCCCATTTTTGTCTAGATTTCATATCCTATCAAAAGGCTTAGCCCAATATTCATCGAGAATCACGGCCCTCGCAAGAATTTACCGGATCTGCTTCGTAATTGATCCTACTTTTTCTTAGGATAATACTTGATTATATGCATTTTTATGATAAAATCAAATTATATTTTATTTGGTAATCATAAATATTTTTTATTTTATTGGGAGGATGCCCTATGGTGGATGTGAAAATCAAAACGCTGCTGACGATCGTTGAGACCGGAAACTATACCCGCGCCGCGCAATTGCTTAATTTGACTCAGCCTGCCGTAAGCCATCACATCCGGATGTTGGAGGCGGAGTACGGTATCAAGATATTCAATCGCAATAAAAAAGAACTCCTTCTCACGCCGGAAGGCGCCGTTCTCGTGAAATATGCCCGCCGTGTCTGTTCCATCAACGCGGCCGCGAGACAAGCTATCGACGACTGCCGCCGGCAAATCAAGCATATCACCGTTGGCATTACGCAGACCGCCGCTGAGAGTTTAATGCCGCAGGTCATGGCAACCTACTGCAATGATCACCCCCACACGCACATCAATATAATTACGGACACGATAAATAATATTTATAATCGTCTGAAGATCTTTGAGCTGGATGTGGGAATCGTCGAAGGGAAAGTCTCGGATCCCTCCTTCACCTCTGTGCTGTTGGATACGGATTTTCTTTGCCTGATCGTGTCACCAGAACATCGATTTGCCAAGCAGCGCAGCGTCAGTCTGCGGGAGCTGATGAAGGAAAAATTTATCCTCCGCTCCTCCAACGCGGGAACACGCTTATTGTTTGACAGCTATCTCCGAAGCCATTCGGAGACGATCCGCAATTTGAATGTCATTATGGAGATGGACAATGTAACCATGATCAAGGAGCTGGTGGCCCAGAATATGGGGATCTCCATCATCGCCCACAGCGCGTGCCGGGAGGAGGAGCAGCAAGGCCGTTTGGCTGTGGTCCCCATTGAAAACGCCAATATGATTCGGGAGATCAACATGATACACCACCAGGATTTTACCCATCCTGAGATTTTGGAGGATTTCCGCAAGATTTATAACCGGTTGCGGGCGTGAGCTGCCCCGCTCCCAAAGTATGTTTATTCTTTTAGCCTGTCAAGAGACAGAAAAGCCGCCCCGGGACCTTGCCAAAATGCAAGAGACCGCAGGGCGGTTTTCACTCACATATTATAATGTCACGTTGACGCCTTCGGAGACATCCCTTAGGAAAATAGCACACATCCCTGCCTGCGGAATTGCTCGATCTTCTCATAGAGCATCCCCTCATCCACGCAGAAATGCCGGCTAAGGCAGGAAATACAGCAAAACTCCTCCGCCCCGCGGTTGACTAGTTTTTTGTACAGGGCGATCTCGTCCAGCGTTAATTCTCTGTCACAGCGGATACACCGGTCTCTCATGGCACAATCAGCTTTGCACGGTACATGGCGCAGTCGTGAGGCTCCACCGGCACACACAGATGCTCATTGTATACGCCTACACTCTCGCCGGTGAATACATCGGTCAGCGCAAAGCCGAAGCCCGGGGCCGTTGGCAGCCCCGTCTCCGTAAACATAAAATGCACGTCCTGCGCCACATCGGTCAGATTAAATGCTGCTATGGCGTACTCGCCGCCGGACAGATGCCGGAAAAACATGGGTTCTACCTTGCTCGTTCCCGGACCCGTCAGCAAGTACGGCGGCCGCACCTCCGGGTCCTGATTGATGGCAAGCAATTCCCTGTTCATCAACAGGGATGCCGTCTGCGGCGTCATATTGCGGATATCGCAGCCGATCATGAGCGGCACGCCAAATAAACACCACATGGCAAAATGAGAGCGGTATTCCGCGTCATTGCAGCCGCCAAGCCCTACGTTTCCCTTTCCATACATGCCCACCACCAACATATCCAAGTCGTTGAAACAGCCCGGCGCATTGCAGCAAAGTTTGTCTACCTGGCTCTCCGCGATATTCCGGACAGACTCAAAATTGTCCTGAATGTCGCCGGTAGACCGATACATATCCGCGCCGGCGCTCCGCATCCAATTCCAGGATTCCTCGCTCCCCCAATTGCACGCGGAGAACAAAATATCCCGCCCGCTGGCTTTGAGGGCCATGCTCATACGGCGGTACAGCAGTTCCCCATTCATGCTCTTTGTCTTGTAGCAGTTATCATATTTCAGGAAATCGACGCCCCACTCCGCAAAGGTTCTGGCATCCTGAAATTCATGCCCGTAGCTGCCGGGGTAGCCGGCGCAAGTCAGCACGCCGTCACAGGAGTACATTCCAAATTTCAGGCCCTTGCTGTGGACATAATCCGCTACCGCTTCCATGCCGTTAGGGAATTTCCTTTCATCGGCGCGAAGCTCCCCCTGGGGCCCCCGCTCCTTCTGGGACCAACAGTCATCGATGACCAGATATGTATACCCCGCGTCCCGCAGCCCTGTGTCCACCATCGCATCCGCCGTCTCCCGGATAAGCGATTCATCAATATTTTCTCCAAACGTATTCCATGAGTTCCATCCCATGGGGGGTTTTGCTACGTACATAATATTCCGCCTCCTGTTAAGTTTTCGATTTATATGAGCCCTGAGAGGCCCTCTGCCGTCAAATATGGCTTCCAATGTAGTCCAGCACCTCGAGTTGTGCCGGATCAAAGGATCCATCCCGATACAGACAGACGTCGATGGTCACAGCGCCGCCTGCGTCGTTAACCCGCTTCACATATTCCAGCATATACTCTTTGGAGCGCTTGCATCCCGGCTTGCACCATGCATCATAGATATTTCCAGCCGTGGCCAGACCTAACGGCGCCAGTATGTGTGCCTGCGCTCCCTCAATGTATCGCCCGTGAGGGATCACCGTAAAATCATTGAATTCTCCACAGATGAAGTCTTCCCGCGCAAAATTCTTGTGCAGATACTCTTTGACGCCGTTATTCAGCGCGACGATACACTCAGGATTGCCTATTTTGCACGCTTTCCAATATAACTCCAGCAGATCGTCCGTGTAGCCAAAGGCGCCCTTATAGCAGCCATCGATCCACCAGCCGGACACCCTCTGTCCGTATCGAGCCGCATACTCCTGCAAAACGGCCGCCCACTTATCCACAAAATCCCGGGATACGTTCTGTCGCGGCTCCAGAAATCCAAACCGGGCCCCCTCCGGCTCATCCTTATAGGGCCCATCCCCGGTATAGTACAAATATAGATCGATCTGGTGCGGGGCCAGCGCCCGGTGGATGTCCGCCGGCAAATCCCGCAGGCTGCACGCTTCCCCTGGTTTGGTCTGCGCAATCCCATCAAAGGTTTTATTGGGCGCCGCCATATACTTACGCCCCTGCATTAGAGTAAAAAAGTAATACCCGGCGCCAACCTCCGCCAATGACTTGGCGATCCTCTCCACGTTTAGTTCGTCTACACAGGTATTCCAGTCTGTCTCCCCTGCCCCTTGATTCATGGGGCTTTCAGGATTGTTCTGTACGCTGTACAGATAGTGGGTAAACACTCCCCATTTTCGTTCTGCCATGCGATCAATTCCGACTGTCATAAAATCCTCCTTTCCGGAGCGTTCTCCGCGGACGAATTCTGCCATCTTACCAAAGCCTCATCTGCTCTGCATCTACAGCTGTTTTCTCGAGTTCCGGGGGAATCAATTGCAAGATCTCAGCGGCGGCAGCTGGGTCGAACAGCCAGTCGTCGATCTCTTCCTCACCTAGGATCACGGGCATTCGATGGTGAACCTCCCGCATCGAGGCGTTGGCCGCCGTGGTGACGATGGCGAAACGACCGCCGCCCTCCCCCATGGTCCAAAGTCCTGCCATATACAGCGCCTTTTGTTTCGGCAGCCGAAATCGATATTTCTGCTTCCGGGCGTCCTTCGTCCATTCATAGAATCCAGTGGACGGCACGACGCAGCGCGTACTCTGCATACAGGTGCGAAACATGGGCTTCTCTGCCACCGTCTCCGCCCTGGCATTGATCACAACCCCTGTTCTACCAGGGCGGGCAAAGCCCCAGGTGTACGCCATAGGTACAGGTTTCCCATCCAGCGCAATCAGGACGGGGGCTACGTTGGTTGGAAAGATCTCACCGGTCTTGACTTCACCGTTTTTTTTCTGCAATTCCTCTACGATTCGGCGGAGCTCATCGGTCTCCTCTTCGGTAAATAGCGTGTATCGGCCGCACATCTTACCACTCCTATTTTCTATTCTCTATGCTTCTCGTAAAAGGCCAGATAATCCCGCAAATTCTCTTGGAGCAGCGCTGGCGTGTCAAGACCGTAGGGACACCGGGAGCGACATGCATTACAGTGCCTGCAATCCTGGATCTTGAGCATATTCTGTCGCCGTTCCTCCCCCAGGTGAGGGCGATAGGGAGACCTTCGAAGCAATAGGGACATGCGGGCGTCGGTAGGAATATCGATTCCCGCCGGGCACGGCAGACAATACCCACATCCGCGGCAGAATCCTCCGCACAGCGCTTTGCGGTCCTCCTCGATCTTGGCCTTCATTGCCGCGTCATACATGGGCGGATTTTTCTCGAGGCGCAGGAACTCGTCTAACTCCGCCTCCCGCTGAATCCCCCAAATCGGTACGACATGGGGATACTGCTTGATAAAGGCAAAGGTGGTGGAGGCGTCGGTAATCAGCCCTCCGGCAAGCCCCTTCATGGCAATAAAGCCTACATCCAGCTCCTTCGCCAGCTGAGCCAGCGCGATATCCTGGGGATCTGCCAGAGAGGAAAAAGGAAATTGAAGGGTATCGTAGCATCCCGACTGGATAGCGGCCCGAGCCCTCTCCGCGCTGTGGTTGGTGATCCCGATGAACCGAATCCAGCCCTTTTGCTTGGCCTCCAACAGCCCCCCGTACAGCCCATCCGGATCCTCCGGGTCCGGAAGCGCAGCGGGATTGTGGAGCTGGAGGATATCCACATAGTCCGTGCGCATCCGCCTCAAGCTCAGCTCAATATGGCGCAGAAGCGTCGCCTTATCGGTGGCGCCGCTTTTGGTGGCGATGATAATATGATGCCGCACATCCGATAAACTATACCCAATCTTTTCTTCGCTATCGCTGTACGCATTGGCGGTGTCAAAAAAGTTGATCCCGCCGTCGTAAGCCTTTCGCAGGATAGTCCTTGCCTGGTCAAAGGGAATGCGCTGTATGGGAAGCGCGCCAAAAGATGAGGCGCTGACCCTGAGTTCCGTTCTGCCCAGCCGTATGGTGTCCACTGTCATTCCTCCCGTCATGCCGCATGTTCCTCTCCAGTATACCGCATTCCATATAGAAAATCAACGATTGCATCCCTATTTTTCTGTGAAAGGTAAAAGGGCTGACATTGGCCTGGGCTTGCGGAGTGGGATGGCGGTCTGGCAACTTGACATGCCCAACCGCATATGGTATCATTCTGAAAAAAGAAGGAAAAGGAGTCTTTAGTGTGAAAGCCTGTGTCATTCAGCCGCCGTATTCCCAGGATGTATCTCACTCAGACGAGTATTTTCAGTACAAAGTGGATCTATTGGATCAGTGCGACGAGAGCGTTGACATAATCGTTTTGCCGGAGTACAGTGATGTGCCCTGTGCCACTGCGACGCTGGAGGAAACGCTGTTCTACCATGAGAAATACATTGACATTCTGCTGGAACACTGTATCGCCGCGGCGAAACGCTGCAATGCCGTCGTCTTTGTGAACGCGCTGAGTAAGGAAGAGGGCGGATACCGCAATACGACCTACGCGTATAACCGTCAGGGCGAATTGGTGGGCCAATACTTCAAAAAGCACCTGCCGCCGCTGGAAATGGATATTTTGCGGCTGGATAGCGACTATACCTTCGAATATTCCGAGCCGTATGTGCTGGAAATCGAGGGGCTCCGCTACGGCTTTCTGACCTGCTACGATTTTTATTTCTACGAGGCGTTTGCGAATATCGCCCGGAACCATGTGGATATTATCATCGGCTGCTGCCTACAGCGCAGTGACAGCCACGAAGCGATTGAAACCATGTGCCGCTTCTTGGCCTATAACACCAACGCCTATGTGATCCGCTCATCGGTCAGCTTCAGCGAAGATTCGGAAATTTGCGGCGCGAGCATGGTGGTATCGCCCAGAGGTAAGGTGCTTGCGAATATGAAAGGGCGGTTCGGCAAGGCGGAAGTCGAATTTGACCCGGAGGACAAATACTATAAACCTGCCGGATTCGGAAACCCGGATGCCTCCCATTACGAGTATATTGAATATGGCCGCAAGCCATGGCAGTACCGCAACGGCGGCGCAGCCATCGTTCCCTTCGACAGCGCCATGAAGTATCCGCGGATCTGCGCGCACCGCGGGTTCTGCACCATTGCGCCGGAGAACAGTATGCCCGCCTTTGGCGCGGCCATTGCAATGGGCGCGGATGAGATTGAGTTCGACCTGTGGCCCACCCGCGACGGAGAGATCGTTTCCTGCCACGACGCAACGCTGGAGCGTGTGAGCGACGGCGCCGGTATTATTTACGAACACTCGTATGAAGAATTAAGACGTCTTGATTTCGGCGTGAAATTTGGCGAAAAATTCAGAGGGCTGCGCATCGTTTTGTTTGAAGATATTCTGAGAAAGTTTGCCGGACACACGATTATGAACATCCACGTAAAGCCGCTAGGCGCGTCCTACGATCCGGAAATAATGAAAAAGATTGTGGCGCTTATTCGCAGGTACGACTGCGCAAAGCACGTGTATTTCATGCTAGAACTGGACGAAGATATTAAACTGTTTCAGCAGTATGCGCCGGATATCAGCATTTGTGTGGGACATGACTCTACCCGCAGCTGGGCGATTGTGGATCGGGCGATTGCCCTGGGCGCCCAGAAGGTACAGTTCTTCAAGCCGTATGTGAGTCAGGAAATGATTGATCTGGCGCACCAACACGGAATCATCTGCAATATGTTCTACGCCGACGATCCGGAGGAAGCGCGCCAGTATCTGAAAATGGGAATCGACACTGTTCTCACCAACGAATACAATTTGGTTTCGCAGGTTCTGAAAGGGTAAATCGAATACAAGATTCATCCCTTCACCGCCCGAGCGCATATCGGAAGCTACAGGGCTGGGATGATTCACCGTATACTGATAGATAACACCATCGGAAAGGACGCAACCTATGTTGGAAACCGTTACCCATTCACTGGCGCCGGTGATCGACGCTGAATCCCAGCTCTTGCTCTTAGGCACCATGCCATCGCCAAAGTCCCGGGAGACCGGGTTTTATTATGGACATCCCCAAAACCAATTCTGGAACGTGCTGGCCGTCGTCTTTGACACCGGCACTCCCCAGAGCATACCCGAAAAACTAGCCTTTCTCCATTCCCATCACATTGCCCTCTGGGATGTTCTGCACTCCTGCGAAATCAACGGCGCGGAGGACTCCAGCATCCGGAATCCGGTGGTCCATGACATTCCCAGCCTCCTATCGAAGGCTCCTATCCGCCAGATTTTCACCACAGGGAAAAAGGCCACCGCTCTATATAAGAAATACTGTTTTCCCAACACACAGCGGGCGTCGATCTATCTTCCCTCCACAAGCGCCGCCAACCGCGGGCGCTTTCCTTTTACAGAGTTGGTGCGCGAATATTCCATTCTCCGCACCTTCCTCACCGGCGCCCCACCCTATTAAGTCCGCCTTACAGCGGACTACTTTAAAAGAACCGAAAAAAATGCCGCTGTCAAAAGCGGCATTTTTTGTTCACGGTTTGTTTTCAGTTTTTTCAAGGACCTTTTAAAGATTCGTTAAACTTCTGCCACAAAAAGTACACATTCCCATACTACAATATAAACCATAAACGATAAGAAATAAGGAGGTCTCGACTATGTCCAATAACAACGAACTTTATCCATATAGCCCAAACGAAACGCCCGAACCGGAGGCTCCCACGCCAAAGCCTCAGAAGAAACAAAAGAGAGGAAAAGCAGGGAAGACGGTGGCACTTGTGTTATGCAGCGCGCTGCTCTGTGGCGCAATGGGATTTGGCGGCGGGATGCTGGCCAATTCCCTAAACGATACAGAATCTTCCTCTTCCGGAGTCGTCATCCAGCAAGCGGCGGTAAACAGCGAATCCAGCGCCAGTGCAGCGCAGCTCTCCAACACGACCTCCACCCAGCTCAGCATAGAAGAAATCGCGGCGAAGGCAGCGGACAGCGTGGTGGAGATCACAACGGAAAGTGTAACCACAGGTGAATTTTTGCAGCAATCCATTACCCAGGGCGCAGGCTCCGGCGTGATCATTTCCACCGATGGCTATATTATCACGAACTACCATGTCATCGAGGGAGCGTCCACTATAACCGTAACCCTCCGGAACGGGAATGTCTATCCAGCCACCCTCATCGGTGTGGACGACAATCTGGACGTGGCGCTGCTGAAGATCGAAGAGACAAACCTGAGTCCCGCTACCTTCGGTGATTCCTCATCCTTAAAGGTGGGAGAAACCGCTGTCGCCATCGGGAATCCGCTGGGACAGCTGGGCGGCACCGTAACAGATGGAATCATCAGCGCTCTTGACCGCGATATCACCATCGACGGCAAAACCAAGAAACTGTTGCAGACCAATGCAGCCATCAACCCGGGCAACTCCGGCGGCGGTCTGTTCAACGATGAGGGACAGCTCATTGGCCTGGTGGTGGCCAAATCTTCCGGCGAAGAAATCGAAGGCTTGGGATTTGCGATTCCGATTAATGATGTGGTCAACATCTTGGACGATCTGAAAGAATACGGGTATGTCAAAGGGCGGATCAGCCTTGGCGTCAGCCTGTTGGACATCAACTCCCAGCAAATGGCGCTTATGTACCGGGTAGGGCAGACTGGCTGCTATATCTACAGCACGGAAGATAACTCCGCCGCTGCGAAAGCTGGCCTGCGGTCCGGGGATTGTATCACCGCCATCAATGGAACTGAGGTGTCCACCAGCGAGGATGTCAAAACCATTCTGAACTCTTGCTCCGTCGGGGATACCATCCAGATGACCATTCTGCGAAATGGCGAGAGCAAAACCGTATCCGTAACCTTGCAGGAATACATCCCCAGCGAAATCTCCAACACGTCAACCGTCACCTCCAGCTCGGTTTCCGGCTTGACCGCCATGTAATCCTGTTGGGTCCACACCTAAAGAACAAATAAAAGGCCGTGACTCTGCGAATCACTTCCGCGAGGTCACGGCCTTGCCTATTGAATGAGGAGATTATCCACATTTCCCCCATCTCTCTAGAATCCCTGCGGCAGACAATGGACTCCTGTTACTTGATAAACATACCTGTGAGCTTAACATCTTGGTCAACTCCGCCAAAGCTTCCGATATATTGGCTCACCTTACCGGTTTCGAGATCCACTTTGTTCAAAACAGTGGACGCCGTCCCCTTGGCCGTAGTCGTAGCCGCCCAGTACAGAGCGCCGTCGGAGCCAAAGGCCATGGAGTTATTCGACCCATTCAGAGACGTGCCATCCAATTTTGTGTTTTTGTCAATGACATACGCCCCGCACCCTGTGGTCTGATCCAAGGAGCAGAGAGCGCCCAGGGAGGATATGGCATAGATGGCCCCCGCATCGTCCGCGGCCATGGTATACAACATCATACCCGTTACCCCGAAATAAAATCCACTGTACAACGCCGTCTGGTCACCGGTGGTCATATCAATCTCAAACATTTTATTCATGGATATTCCATACAGCTTGTTTGCCTTCTTGTCATAGGTGATGTCCTTGATGATGGTCGATTTCTGCGCTGCCCCGACGGTCTCATAGGTATAGCTTCCATTGACCACTGCATCGGGATCGAACTTAACCAGCTGTTTTCCGCCTTTCAGATAGGCGTAGACCGATCCGTTTACATAGGCGGCACAGACAATCTCGTCGCCGTCGGCCACCTTGGTCAACCGGTCTGGACTGCTCAGATCAAAGGAGACCCAACTCCCATCCGTGACAGAATACCCATATGCCAGCTCCCCGCCTTCCACGACGGTTATATCGCAGGCGGCCGTTACAGTCCCGTCCGCATTTTTAGCTGTAATGGTTGCCGTTCCTGGTTGGAGCCCTGTGACATTTCCCTTTTCGTCCACTGTCGCTACCGTTGGATCGCTGCTCTCCCAGCGCACCGTTTTGTCCACGGCCACACTGACAGGTAACACTGTCGCTGTGAGCGCTAAAGCGCTTCCCTTGGAAATTTTGCCGGCTGTGTTGGACAGGACAATGGCATCCACGGGCACTGTCTCCGGCGGAGTCAGCTCCGTCTTGCTGTCAGCGTAGAGCAAGGAGACTTCCGCGCCTTCCTCCCCGATAGGATACATGCCGATGGTCGCCCCCGTCCTCGGGTTTATCATATAGATGCGCTGTTCTGTGCGGGAAATCTGACTCCAGTACAGCATCGCCGTATCCGGGTCGTATGTCAAATCACTCTCATAATTTAGAGATGAGGACAGCATGGTTTCGCTGATCAGGGTCGCCGTCCCGGTCTCATCAATAGCATAGAATTTGCCATCCGATGTGATCCCGTACAGCGTGCCCTTTTCATCGCAGGCGATGGAGTTCACCTTGACCTGCGCGCCTTCCCCGTCGGTCATAGCTCCGATTTCATACCAGCTTCCGGTCGTCAGATCAATCTCCACAAGTTTTTGCCCCAGATAGGTCAGCCCAAACATAATGCCGCGAGAATAATCAAAGGCCATATCGGCAATCTTATCCTTCACCTCCCCAATGACATCGTAAGCTTTTGACTCTTCGTCGATCTTGAGGAATTGTAAATCGGACGTATACGCATAGATGCTCCCGCCGTACCGCTCTCCGGCGATAATCTGCCTATTAAAGGCGGTCTCTTCTTCATACTCCTCCGAACCCGCCAGGGGGAAGGTAATGAAGCTGTTAATGTCATTTCCTTCGAACAATCTATCCTCGATCAGAAATGCCACCATCTTTTCCGGCGGTTCCAACACGTTGACCGCGATTGTTTTTGTCACGGTTTTTCCGCCGTCTGTGGCGGAAACTGTGATGGTCGCAATCCCTTTTCCTACCGCTTTTACCAAGCCGCTTTCGGAGACTGTCGCCACGCCTTTCTGAGTCGTCGTATATTGATAGTCTTTATTGGTGGCATGGATGGGTTCGGCGCTGACTTGAAGCTGTAGCTCTCCGCCCACGATCAGATCCGTCTCAGCGCCCTGCACGATATGGATATCCTGTAATTCCACATAGGGGGCCTGCGGTTCATCCGGCGAATCGCAGTACAGCGCTGACACTTCGGATCCGGATTGGCCTATCTTGCCGATGACACTGGCATATCCGTTCTTGGGATTGACAATGCAAAGATTTAACTCCCTGCCCTCCCCGGCTTTGGCCCATGCCTGTGCCCAGTAGATATATCCATTTTCAAAATCATAGGTCATGGATTGTTCCATGACGGCCTTCTGCCCCGTATCTCCGATCTTTGTCAGAGTGCCGGCTGTGAGATCCGCCGTATACAAGCTCGCGTCAGCCTGTGTGCTGCCCGCCTCGCGCCCGATGACGTACAGGGTTCCCTTTTCGTCCACCGTCAAGGCAACCAACACCTGATCGTCCTGCGTCAGAACCGGATAGATGTCCCCATTGCTGGTATCCACCATGCTGATCTGGGTGTCGTCTGTAATGGCATACATGATCCCGCTGCTGTAGTCAAAGGCCATATCGGATACCTTAGTCTGGATGGTTCCCAGTTTGTCGGCCACCCCAGTCTGGGGATCAATCTTGTAGAAGTTTCGCAGGCCCGTGGTGGCGGCATAATTATTGTCATATCCATACAGCCAGCCGTTGTAATAGGCGCCGGCGCCAATGGTGGGTGTGCTGGCGTTGATGGCAGTATACTTCCAAGGATTGACCGGATCTATATGAATCCAGGCATTGTAATTGTTGGTCTCATAGTCCTGGAGCAGGAACCCGCTCAGGGTATCAATCGGCTCCGTTACGGTAATGGTCAATGTCTCGGTGAATCGCATCAGTGTCTCTTCGTCCACCGCGGTGCAGGTGATGGTCGCAGTTCCGGCATTGTAAGCCGTTGCCAGCCCTCCCTCATCGATATTGACCACATCCGGTTTGTCGCTGGACCAGCTGACATTTCGGCTCGTTGCATTGTAAGGAACCATCTTGGCCCGGATCTGGAGCTTACCTCCCTTGACCATGACGCAATCCTCTGCGCTCAGCGCAATACCCTCTAGCGGGACATACGGGATCTCCGGCACGGCTCCCTCCCTGGGAATTGAGACCAATCCCGTCACCTGGGACCCAACCTTTCCAACCACGCCGGCATAGTACATCGCCTGTCCATCCAGATCCAGCACGTACAGGGAGGAATTCTGGGACTGGTGTACCTGTGCCCAGTAGATGTACCCTGTGTTGTAGTCATAGGTCATGGACTGGACATACGCCACATCGGGTATGCCATATCCAGCGCTGTTGGCGTCAACGGTTGCCGATCCATCCTCCTTGGACAGGGTGACAAGCTGACGGTCTTCATTGATTGCATACAGCTTGCTATCTGTAAAGCCTGTCGCCGCATCCCCGGCGGTTGGCACACTGGTCATGGCAACGATCTTCGCGTCCTGGCTTCCGATTTCTGTCGTCTCACCGGTATTCATATCGATGTACACCAGCGCAGTGGAGTGACCTGTGCTTGAAATGCCATACATGGTATTCGTTGCATAATCATAGGTCATCTCCACAACCTTGCCATCCGCTTTTCCTACCGTATTGTAGATCC
>JAHZBS010000219.1 GCA_019423265.1 Clostridiales bacterium | reverse complement strand
GAGCGGTATATTTTCTATGGAGGCCGCACCAGCGGCGTAGAAAAGAACACGAGAGTGCGAGCGCGCTTGATCGCCTACGCCCTCAAGGAACTCATCGTAGAGTCAGACCGTGTTTTTATCATGGGGCATAAGAATCCAGACCTGGACTGCTTTGGGTCCGCGCTGGGAATTTATCGGGGGGTGACCGCGCTCAATAAGCCCGCCCATATTATCATGGGTGGTCCCCATCCGGCGGTTATGGATCTGTATCGCAGGGTGGCGGAGGAACGGGATTACGCCGATATCATCATCGACGAGGAGCAGGCCCTTGACTACACCGACGAGAATACCCTCTTAATTTTAGTCGATGTGAATCGGCCATCCATCTGCGAGAGCAGCCGGCTTGTGGAGATCATCAAGAATGTGGCGGTTATCGACCACCACCGGACTAGCGTTGAAAATGTAGGAAAGGCCGTTGTGTCCTATGTGGAACCCTACGCATCCTCGGCCAGCGAGATGGTCACAGAGGTGCTCCAATATCTTACGGAGCGGATTAAGCTAAAGCCGGTGGAGGCAGATGGACTCTTTGCAGGGATCGCCTTGGATACGAAGAATTTTACCATTAAAACAGGAGTCAGGACTTTTGAGGCTGCCGCTTTCTTGCGGCGCAATGGCGCAGACTCAATCCGGGTTCGCAAGATGTTTAAGAATGATATGGAAGAGTACAAAGCCAAAGCGCAGATCGTGGCCAGCGCCAAGATCGTATATGATACGATGGCGATTGCGGAGTGGACGAGCGGGATGGACAACGCCAATGCGGTGGCGGCACAGGCGGCCGATGAGCTGCTGGATATTGCGGGAATCCGCGCTTCCTTCGTGTTGACCAAGACCCCCGATCAGGTGAATATTAGCGCCCGATCCCTTGGGGACGTCAATGTGCAGCTCATCATGGAGAAGCTGGGCGGCGGTGGGCACCTCACGGTGGCCGGCGCGCAGTTGAAAGGCACATCGCTGGAGGATGCTACGGCCAAACTCCGCGAGGCCATAGAAGAATTCACGCGCGGATCGGATAAAGAGTAACGGCGATCTGCCGTTGGGACAGAAAGGGGCAAAGACGATGAAAATTCTACTGTTGGAAGATGTAAAGAAGCTAGGGAAAAAAGGTGAAATCGTGGAGGTAAGCGACGGTTACGCCAGGAATTATATTATGCCGAAGAATTTGGGGAAGGAAGCGACGAAGGAAGTCGTCAACGAGTGGTCCATCAAAAAGAAGAGCGAGGCTAGAAGGAAAGAGCGGGAAGCAGAGGAAGCAAAGGCGCTGGCGGAGACTCTCGGCAAGACGGTTGTCGTCATCAAGACGAAATCCGGCGAGGGCGGGCGTCTGTTTGGCTCCATCACATCCAAGGATATCGCGGAAGCACTGCTCAAAATGAATCTCAACGTGGATAAGAAAAAGATCTTTGTGAAGGACCCCATCAAGGCCTTGGGCAACTACAGTGTAGAAGTGAAACTTCACGCCAATGCGACAGCCAATCTGACGGTCCGCATTGAAGAAGCGTAGAAGTTGCGGGAGTGATACAATGGCAGATGAGAATCTAACTCCGAGAGTTCCGCCGCACAGCGAAGAGGCGGAACAATCGGTGCTGGGCTCCATGCTCATCGACCGGGACGCAGTCAATGTGGCGGTTGAAAACCTGTCGCAGGAGGATTTTTATAATTTACGCCATGGCGAGATTTTTGGAGCCATGGTGGATTTATATCATGAAAATCGGGCGGTTGACCTGGTCACGCTGAAAAACCAGCTGGAGCAAAAGGGAAAGCTGGAGGCCGCAGGCGATATGAAGTACTTGAGCCAGATTGCCGCCGCCGTGCCCAATTCTGTCCATATTAAAAACTATGTGCAGATTGTAAAGGATAAAGCCCTCTACCGGAAGTTTATTCAGCTTGGAAATCAAGTCATGGCTGAGGGATACAGCACAGAAACCCCCATCGATGTCCTATCGGAGGAGGTGGAGCAGAAAGTATTCCGCATCCTTCAGAACAAAGGCAACGAAGACTTTTCCCACATTCGGGATGTGCTGCTGGAGACCTTCGACGATATTGAGCGGATTGCCAAGAGTGAAGGGGAGATTACCGGGATCCCCACCGGATTTGTGGATCTGGATTACAGGACCTCGGGATTGCAGCCCTCGGACCTAGTACTGGTGGGGGCGCGGCCATCCATGGGTAAGACGGCCTTCGCGCTGAATGTTGTGCAGCATGCGGCGGTCCGGAAGCACAAATGCAGTGCGATCTTCAGCCTGGAAATGTCGAAGAAGCAGCTCGTCAACCGAATGCTGTCCTGCGAGGCGGGCGTGGAGTCGGAGAAGCTTCGCTCCGGCAAGCTGGAGGATTCGGATTGGGAAAAGCTAGCCATGGCGCTGGCGCCGCTGTCGGAGGCGCCGATCTATATCGATGACACGCCGGGCATCACCTTAGCGGAGATGCGCTCCAAATGTCGAAAGCTTAAGTTGGACAAGGGATTAGACCTCATTATGATCGATTATCTTCAGCTCATGAGCGGCGGAAGCGGACGGATGGGGGACAGCCGGCAGCAAGAGATCTCGGATATCTCCCGCGGGCTGAAAGCGCTGGCCAGAGAGATGCAGGCGCCGGTGGTGGCGCTGTCCCAGCTGAGCCGAGCCCTGGAAGCCAGAGCCGACCACCGCCCTATGCTGTCAGATCTGCGCGAATCCGGCGCCATTGAGCAGGATGCGGACGTCGTCATGTTTTTGTACCGGGATGAGTATTACCATCCGGAAACAGAGGATAAGAATATCGCAGAAATCATCATCGCCAAGCAGAGAAACGGCCCGACGGGAACCGTCAAGCTGGCGTGGCTTGGACAATATACCAAGTTTGCCAATCTGCAATTTTAAAAAAGTTTGCGGAACGCAAACTTTTTTCTCTTTCAATTTGCAGACAGGGGGGATGAAAATTGAGCAAAATAGGCGTTTTTGACTCTGGAATGGGGGGGCTGACCTTTCTCAAACCCGCGCATCTGTTGTTGCCCCATGAAGATTTTATATACTATGGAGACACAGCGAACGCGCCATATGGGACAAAAGCACCCGGCGACGTTCTCAAATGGATTGACACAGGGGTTCAATTTTTACTGTCTATGGGAGTACAGGCGCTGGTGCTAGCCTGCAACACTGCGTCGAGTGTAGCCGTTGAATCTTTGAGGCAGACCTATTCCATTCCGATTATCGCCATGGAACCGGCAATCAAGGCTGCCCAGGCCATCGCAAAAGGAAAGATCGTCGTTCTGGCCACAGAACTCACGCTCAAACTTCCGAAGTTTCGCAATTTAATGGAGCGATACCCGCAAAATCTCAGCGCAGTTCCCGTTTATGGGCTGGTGGAGTTGATAGAAAGGGGAATTACCGAGGGAAAGGAGGTTACCGATTGTCTACACAGGGCGCTGGAGGGCGTGACGGAGGGATCCGGCATCGACACTTTGGTTTTGGGCTGTACACACTATCCATTTGTGCGGGATAGCATACGGGGAATCGTGGGCCCTGAAACTAAGATCATCGATGGCACCTTGGGGACGATCCGTCATCTGAGAGAGGTACTGACGGAGAACCACCTGCTCTGTGAGGACACCGCCGGCAGCGTATCGCTACACGCTTCAGACAGCACTCACGGGACGCTACATAGAATGGAACAATTGCTGCGACACTATACTCCTGAAATCTAAGAGATGAAAGGAAGGTTCGATCATGGCAAAAGAACAGTCGAAGCTGTCATTTCTATGGCGGCTTACAAGGGGACACCGGTTTAAATTTTTGCTGGCTCTCGTCTTTTTATTCGCAGCCAGTTTCGCGGCTCTCATCGGCCCACAGATCATTCGCCTGTTTATCGATTCGGTGGTTGGCGGCATGACGCCGGGGCTTCCGTCCATGATTCTTCCGTGGCTTGAGGCGGCTGGCGGTACGAGTATGCTGCGCCGGAACCTGTGGTTAGCGCTCATCGGAATTGTAGCCGCAGGGATTTTGTACATGCTGTTCCAGTATCTGTACGATGTGACGGCAGGGGATGTGGGGGAGAGCGTGGCTAAGAATACTCGCGAAAGCATTTACACCCATCTTGTCCGCCTTCCATACGATTATTTTGTGCGGACGCCTTCGGGGGATATTTTACAGCGCTGTTCCTCCGACA
>JAHZBS010000218.1 GCA_019423265.1 Clostridiales bacterium | reverse complement strand
CGCCGCCCAGGACAGCTGCCAGCATCTTCGGATTCCCAAGAATCCGATCCATGACGCTTTCTTCCTCGTCATCCTCGTAATCGTCTTCCTCATCATAGGCATCCTCCGGAGGCGGCTCCGGATCTCTGCGGCGCTTGACCGACTTTGGCGGCTCTTCCTCCGCTGTGCGGCTCTCCTCTTTCTCCTGAGGCTGTGACGGATGCTTGTAATTTTCCTTGCGCGGAATGGTCGAGGCGCCCCGCACGGGAGCTTCACCCGGCGCGTCCTCCACCTCCAAAACCAGGATCGTGCGGTCATCCTGACTCCGCCCCTCCACTTCCTGTAGGATGCGGGCTGCCAGCGTATCCCTGCTCCCGTCCTTAAGGGAGCGCACAATGCGCTCCATGGCTTCATTGGATATGGCATCCGTAATTCCGTCAGTGCAGATGATAAAGGTGTCGCCCGGATAAAATACAAAATACTTGGAGAAGACGTCGTCCTCCACCTCATAGAGATCATCCATCCCAAAATAGGCCGTTAGATGAGACGCCCTTTTATGTATCTCCGCCTGCTGCTGCGAGATAATTCCCATTTTATACAGGTCGCTGGATTCCAGGTGATCCTCCGTAATCTGTAGCATCCGGCCGCCCCGGATCACGTAAATGCGGCTATCTCCAAGGTGGACCGCCAACCCGCGGTTCCCGTGGAGAAATAGCCCCGCAAAGGTGGAGCCAACCTCGTCGGACTCAAAGGTATTTCGATACTCCACCATCTTCTCATTGGTATCGACCATAAACTGCCATATCCGGTCTTTCTCAATCTTTCCCTCTTCCGCCAGCACACTTTGAAGCCGCTGCAACCGCTGCATGACCACCATAGCCGGGGAAGCCGCCTGATCCTGCTCCTCCAGAATCTCCGCCTGACCGTCGCACACACCGTATACCTGGAAATCCACATGGGAAACTTTATTGATGCTGGTTCGAGGTTCGGTCCCTGCTGTCATGTAGCGCCCGTTTACATATACATTATCTAGATTTTGGCCGTCTCCCGTTACCGACAAGGCATACGCGGATATTTTTAGTTCATTGTCCATGCTCAATCCCACCTCGCTGTGAATAGGATATCCGCCCTATTTGACGAAATCAGACAATTCGATCTATAAAAAACCAAAATCTGCAAGATTTCACCGAAACTAGGCAAATATCACGACTTTATACCATTTAGTTTATTATATAACATATTGTGACTGAGTTCAATGGGAAATTCGGAAAATAAATTAAGTTTCCCTTACAGGATTGTGGGTCAAAGGGGGCTACGCCCCCTCCCCATACAAAAATCCGTGGAATGTGCATCGACACCCCACGGAGCTTGTTATTTCTTCATTATTCTGATAAAACAAAACGGCGAATGTATCCGATGGCATTTCGGACAGGCGGCAGGATCAGCAGCACACAGGTGAGCATCGCCTCCCCGCCCATATAGGCCAAATTGTACGCCACGGAATACGCGAGGGGGGATGACCCCTCCGCATACTCTGCAAAGAATATAACGCCGGACAAGACAGAACAGACGAGCCGGCCAAAGACTCCGACAATATACCCGGGAATCAGCCCATCGCTTCTCTTGTGGAAAAATCCAGAGAGTCCCAACATGCCAAAGGCGATGGGATAATCCAGCAACAGCTGAGCCGGATGCACGACATACGGGCCGATGGCCAGCTGAAGCATGCCGTAGGCGATACCACACAGAATCCCCTGCACCGGGCCGAAGAAATACCCGATCATGGACACAACGAACATGCTAAACAGCGTCAGCGATCCCCCCTGGGGCATCTTTACGATACTGACCATGCTCAGCGCCGTTCCCAGCGCGATAGCCACGGCGGAAAAGACTAAAACCTTGACACTGTTCCGCTTCTTCTCCTTGGCATGAAAGTAGCCAACTCCCACAAGAAGCGCTACAAAGGCAATGAGAACCGTTAGCACAATGCCCGGCATCGATTCAAAAAAAGCTTGCATACAATCCCCTTCCTATTCTACCGCGATACAGAGAAAAGAACGAATCATACGACCCGTTCTTCTCCTCCGCTCGCTTCTTTTGTATTATTCTGCATCAGGAGCGTACATGCTCTGCAGTTTCTTCAGATGCTCATAGCGCTCCGCCGCATACTTCTCCGATTTCGCAAACAGATCTTTCGCGCGCTCCGGATTCGCCTTTTCAAGGGAAGCGTAGCGAACCTCACCGCGAAGGAAATCCTGATAACTGCTGGTCGGCGCTTTGCTGTCCAGCGAGAACGGATTCTTACCATCCAGTGCCAGACGGGGATCGAAGCGGAATAGATTCCAGTAACCGGCCTCCACAGCCTTCTTCTCCTCCGTCTGCGCCTTGCTCATGCCCACCTTGATGCCGTGATTGATACACGGAGCATACGCGATGACGATGGACGGTCCATGATAGCTCTCGGCCTCTGTGATGGCTTTGATGCACTGGTTATAGTCTGCGCCCATGGAAACCTGGGCAACGTATACGTAGCCATAGCTCATGGCAATTCCCGCAAGATCCTTTTTCTTGACTTCCTTACCGGCCGCAGCAAACTGCGCAATAGCGCCGGTCGGCGTGGACTTGGAGGACTGTCCGCCGGTATTGGAGTAAACCTCCGTATCGAAGACTAGAATGTTGACATCCTCGCCCGACGCAAGGACGTGATCCAAACCGCCGAACCCGATGTCATAGGCCCATCCGTCTCCGCCGAATACCCACATGGACTTCTTGCAGAGATAATCCTTGTAGGCCAAAATCTCCTTGGCGGAATCGCAGCCGCAGGCTTCCAGCGCCGCAACGAGCTTATTGGTCGCCGCTTTGTTGGCCTTTCCATCGTCGACCGTGGCCAAGAATTCCTCACCGGCCGCCTTCACTTCCTCATTGGCGGTGTTCTTGACCGTATCACAGACCATGCTGATAGCACGGTTTCGGATGGTGGCCTGCGCTAGATACATACCGTATCCGTATTCCGCGTTGTCTTCAAACAGGGAGTTCGCCCAGGCAGGGCCATGCCCTTCTTTATTGACGGTGTAAGGGGTTGAGGGAGCCGAACCGCCCCAGATGGAAGAGCATCCGGTGGCGTTGGCAATATACATGCGATCGCCAAAGAGCTGGGTGACCAACTTCGCATACGGCGTCTCGCCACAGCCCGCGCACGCTCCTGAGAATTCAAGCAGCGGCTGCTTGAACTGGCTTCCCTTGACCGTGGTCTCTTTGAACTTCTCCAGAACCTCCGGCTTGACCGGCAAATCAATGCCGTAGTCGAAGACCTCCTGCTGCGCCTGCTGGCTCTCCAGAGGCTGCATGGTCAACGCCTTCTCGCCCTTCTTGCCGGGACATACGTTGGCGCAGGAGCCACATCCGGTACAATCCATGACGGACACCGTGATGGCAAACTTATAGCCCGGCATACCGGTCATATTCAAAAGTTTCGTTCCCGCAGGGGCCTTCGCCGCCTCCTCCTCCGTCATAACGGCAGGGCGGATAACCGCATGGGGACATACATAGGAACAGAAATTACACTGGATACAATTGTCGGGATTCCAGGTGGGAACATCCACCGCGATGCCTCGCTTTTCATAGGCGGCTGAGCCCTGGGGCATCGTGCCGTCCTCGCGGCCTACGAAGGTGGAAACGGGAAGCTTCGCGCCCTTCTGCGCGCTGACCGGTCTCAGGATATCGTTGACGAAATCCACCAGGTCTTTGCGTTCGCCAGTGGCGGCCGTCTCCGGCTTATCCTCGCCTGCGCTCTTCCAGGATGCGGGAACCTCGAACTTCTTCACATCCTTCATACCTCTGTCGATGGCGTCGTGGTTCATCTTGACGATGTTCTCACCCTTCTTGCCATACGAAGCGGTGGCGGCGTCTTTCATGTATTTGATTGCATCCGCTTCCGGAATGATGTTGGCAAGCTTGAAGAAGGCTGCCTGCAAAATCGTGTTGACACGGCCGCCCAGTCCTAGCTCCTTGGCGATTGCCACACCGTCGATGGTGTAGAAGCTGATATCATTGTCGGCAATATATTTCTTGACTCGGTTCGGCAAGTGCTTCTCGATCTCCTCCTGGTCCCAACCGCAGTTCAACAGGAATGTACCGCCCTTGCGCAGCTCCTGAACCATATCGTATTTATTGACATAGGAGGGATTGTGGCAGGCAACAAAAT
>JAHZBS010000217.1 GCA_019423265.1 Clostridiales bacterium | reverse complement strand
CCCTTCACATAAAAGAAACCGCCCTCCTCGGCGGTTCTCTGGCAATCAATTGTCTGCCTGTTGCTATCGGGGCAGGCTCCGCTGGGATCTCCCCCCTCGGCCTTAGCGCTTCCATTTTCCTTTTCAGCGTCTTTGTCCTGGCAGTTGGGGTCCACTTCGGCAAAAAGCTTGCCTCCTGTTGCCGCGAACGCGCGCTGAATGTGATTTCCTCTCTCCTTCTAATCCTGATCGGAGCGTGGGAACTCTTTCACTGAATTTGCTTTTCCATGATATAATCGTCCATCACATATCCCTCTCCAATATCGCTGACTTGCTCCCGAGTCTTCACAAACCCTAGCCGTTGATAGGCTGCAATGGATCCGGCATTATGCCGGTTAACCGTCAGCCAAATGCTTTTCCATCCGTTTTTTCTACACGCATCTACAAGAAATCCAATCGTCTCCGACGCAAACCCTCTGTGGCGGAATGATCTGTCTACGTAGAGCTTGCTTAAAAATAGGCGGTCTTCCTCCGGTTTAATCGCTGTGTAGCCCACATCGGCTCCATCGGAGCGGAGAAAGTAATACTGATACCCCTCATCCGCCATCTGCCCTTCCATCGCCGCAGGGGACTGAAGCGTTCTTACCATATACTCCACTTGTTCAGGTCCCAGAATCTCCGTATAGTGTTCCGTCCATATCGCTTTGGCCAGCTCGCTGAGCCTCTGTAAGTCCTCTTTCGAGTTATTGGCTAAGACAATTTCCACTGTAGTTCCCTCTTTCCTGCATATTTATTTCACCGGCGTATTTGCCTATGTACTGTTTGATTTCACATGGCTTCTCCGCTGCTGTATTTGCTATGATTCTATCACAAAACCAGTTTCCATGCAAGCTTGGTATAAAACGGTTTCCAGCCGCCCAGCCCAACTGGACAACCTTCCATTGGCATACAAGAACTCTTCAAAGTCAGAAGAATCCGCTCTCACTCGCTCCACCGATGCCATCGCTGCGAAATATTCACCGTTTCCTTGACGAAATATCCCTATGTGTATATAATAATATAGTAAGTTATTTTTTTATCAAGACGGATTGAGGTATCAAACGCGCCCAATCCAAAACGGAAAGAGCGGAGGATTTCACACGGCTATTTGTGCCGGAGCGCCACAAATAGCTCTTATGGCAGAAGTTGCCTCTGTCGCTGACGCTCCGGAATGGAGGATTATCATGAACGTAACCATCTGTGTTGGAAGTTCCTGTCATCTAAAGGGATCGCCTAAGGTTATAAAACGTCTAGAATATCTAATTGCCCAGCATCACTTGGAAGATCAGGTGGAGCTGAGCGGTTCGTTTTGCATGGATCAGTGCAGTCTAGGCTCTAGCGGCGTGTGTGTACAAGTGGACAATGTTATCCATTCCGTCACCCCATCCACCGTCGATTCCTTCTTTCAAGAACATATTTTAGGAGGCCTTGCATCATGACTAGCATCATAAGCCTAAAAAAAGTCCGCTGTAAAAATTGCCATAAATGTATTCGATCCTGCCCCGTCAAGTCCATCCAGTTTAAAGACGATCAGGCACAAATCATGCCGGAGGAATGTATTCTCTGCGGAACCTGCCTTGAAGTATGTCCTCAAAATGCGAAGACCGTTCTCAGCGATATCTTTAAAATCCGCGGATACATAAAAACCGGCGCAACAACCGTCGTGTCGCTGGCACCCTCTTTTGTCGGCATGGGTATGCCGCCCGCTAAAACAGTGGGGATTCTAAAGCGTTTAGGTTTCACCCACGTACATGAGACCGCCGAAGGCGCCCTGATGGTGTCGGCGGAGTACGCGCATCTCTGCGAGCTGGGAACCATGGAAAATATTATCACCACCTGCTGTCCAACGGTCAACGCTCTGATAGAAAAGTACTATCCCGATTTAATTAAGTACGCCGCCCCCGTCGTGTCGCCAATGATCGCACACGGAATCAAGCTGCGCCAGATCTACGGAGACGACGCCAAGATCATCTTTGTCGGGCCCTGCATTTCCAAAAAGGAAGAGGCGCGCGATGCACGCCACGCCGGCATCATCGACGCCGTTCTCTCCTTTGAAGAGCTAAAAAGTTGGATTCAGGAAGTACATATAGACATTGACGACATAGAGGAAGCCCCCTTTGAAAATGAGAATCCTAAAGTTGCCCGGCTGTACCCTATTACCAACGGCATTATCTCGACAATCATGGCAAAGGGAAGTCTCCAGCACTATAAAAAGCTATCCGTGGACGGCATTGAGAACTGTAAAGAGATGCTCCAGTCCATGCGGGACGGCAAGATTCACGGCTGCTTTATCGAGATGAATTCATGTCCCGGCGGCTGTATCAATGGCCCTGCCATGTCGGACCGGTCGCGCTTCACGGCGCAGCTGGATGTGGAAGAGTATACGGGCGAAGACGCTGCCGTCTTCCCGCCTGTGGAGCGCAACTACACGCTGGACAAAACCTTCATGGACGCCAGCGAGACGCCAAATCTGCCCACTGAGGAAACCATCCGCTCCATCCTAAAGTCCATCGGCAAGGAATCCCCGGATGATGAGCTCAACTGTGGAGCCTGCGGATATCCCACCTGTCGGGAGAAAGCCATCGCCGTATACCAGGGAAAGTCGGAGCTCACCATGTGTCTTCCGTATATGAAGGAGATGGCGCAGTCTCTGTCCAATGTTATCCTGAGCGTAACCCCCAATACGATTATGCTGGTGGACAAAGATCTCAAAATCTGCGAGTTCAATCAGGCAGCGGAAAAATTGTTCGGCATCTCCCGCAAGGAAGCCATCGGCTGCTATATCTATGAATTCATGGACTCCAGCGATTTTGAATTTGTCTTGGAAGAAAAAATTCCGATTCTGGACAAAAAGGTAACCTATGAGAACTTAGGCGTGACGGTTATGGAAAACATTTTGTACATTCCGGAACAACACATGATCATGGGACTGATGAAGGATGTCACCAGCGAAGAAAACCAGCGCGACAAGCTGTATAATCTGAAGATGGATACCATCGCCATGGCGCAGAAGGTCATCGACAAGCAGATGGTCGTGGCCCAGGAGATCGCGGGACTGCTGGGCGAGACGACAGCCGAGACTAAAGTTACGCTATCCAAGCTGAAAGACATGATCGTTTACAATGAGGAGAATGGACAATGAACGTAGTCGAAGCCGTATACAAGAGTCTCAACAAGAAGAACGAAGAGCTATGCGGCGATAAAGTGGAGATCGTCCGCACCGATGACTCGGTCATCATGATCCTTTCCGACGGGCTGGGCAGCGGCGTAAAAGCCAATATCCTGTCAACCTTGTCCAGCAAAATCATCCGCACCATGCTGAAAGAAGGGGCCTCCATCGACGACGCCGTATCCACCATCGCCAGCACTCTCCCCGTCTGCAGCGTTCGAAAATTAGCGTATTCCACCTTTAGCATTCTACAGGTATATGACGACGGACACGCTCACCTCACGGAATTTGACAATCCCACCTGTTTCTGTCTCCGCCGGGGCAAGCTGCTGGAACTCCCCTTTGAGGAGCGGGAAGTGTCCGGCAAGATCATACGGGAGAGTGATTTTACAGTAGCACAGGGGGATTACTATGTCCTTGTCAGCGACGGCGTTATCTACGCCGGCGTCGGTGAGACCTTGAATTTTGGTTGGACCTGGGATAATGTAGCGCAGTATCTGGAGCGAGAATCCACCAAGGGATATTCTGCCTACCGCATGGCGAATTCATTGGCCTCCGCCTGCAATGACCTGTATATGGGGCTGCCAGGCGACGATACGACCGTGGCCGTGGCCAAAATCATCCCGGCGCGGCGGGTTCACATTCTGGCAAGTCCGCCTCTCCACAAGGAGGACGATGAGCGGTTCGTAAAGGAATTTATGGCGGACAGCGATATACGCATTATATGCGGCGGTACAAGCGGCAATCTGGTCAGCCGCGTTTTGGGCAAACCTCTGCGCACTTCTGTGAAATATACGGACCCGAGCCTCCCTCCCACCGCTGTCATCGACGGAATTGACTTGGTGACAGAAGGGGTTCTGACATTGAATCGGACGCTGGACATCCTGCGGGAATGCCGGAAACATGAGGGGGAACTTCACGACGTAGCGATTTTGGACGCAGACAACGGCGCCGCCAAGATCGCAAAAATTTTGATTGAAGACTGCACCCACCTGACGCTGTACATCG
>JAHZBS010000216.1:1347-4202 GCA_019423265.1 Clostridiales bacterium | reverse complement strand
TGGCCAACAGTCTCATGATCGGCTGTGCCAAAATGGGCTTGCATTTCGTCATTGCCGCCCCAAAGGCGCTTCAGCCGGAGGAAAGTCTGCGGTTGGAGTGCCAGGCTTTAGCCAGCGCTAACGGCGGGTCGATCACCGTAACGGAAGATCTGGAATGCGCCTGTCAGGACGCGGATGTTTTGTATACCGATGTGTGGTGCTCCATGGGCGAGGAGGACAAAATGGCGGAGCGGGTTCAACTGCTGGCGCCCTACCAGATCAACGCCGGCATCATGGAGAGAGCAAAGGATACGGCGATCTTTCTGCACTGCCTGCCGGCTGTAAAAGGGAATGAGGTTACGAAGGATGTCTTTGAGAGTGTACAGTCCGTTGTGTTTGATGAGGCGGAGAATCGAATGCACACAATCAAGGCCGTGATGGTGGCGACCATTGGAAACTTGGATATGCTCGAGATGGAGGAGTAGGAAAATGGATACGATTAAAGTCGGAATCATCGGCGCGACAGGGTACGCAGGGGAGGAGCTAGTTCGGCTTTTATACGGTCACCCGGCTGTCAAGATCGTCAACCTGTCGTCCAAAAGCTATGCGGGACAACCTTACAGCAAGGTGTACCCCAGCTATCGACAGCTGATCGCGGACGACTGCCAGCCCGAGGATCTGGAAGCCCTGTCCGAGGAAGCGGATGTGGTCTTTTTGGCGCTGCCCCATGGCCTTGCATCGTCAAAGGTGACAGAAAAAGTTTTGCAAAACTGCAAAATTATCGATTTGGGCGCGGATTTTCGCCTACAGGACGTGGGGATTTATGAACAATGGTATCAGGTCCCTCACGAGGGGAAGGAACTGTTAAAAGAGGCAGTCTACGGCCTCTGCGAGTGGAAGCGGGATGAAGTCCCGAAGACCAGGCTCGTGGCCAATCCGGGATGTTATACAACGTGCAGCATTATGAGTCTGGCGCCGCTGGTAAAGGAGCATATGATTGAGCTGGACAGCATCATCATCGATGCCAAATCCGGAGTGTCCGGGGCTGGCCGGGGCGTATCCCTGGGAAATCATTTTGCGGAGGTGAATGAGTCCATCAAAGCGTATAAAGTGGGCTGCCATCGCCATACACCGGAGATTGAGGAACAGCTGTCGAATATGGCCGGAGAGCCGGTGACTCTTACCTTTACGCCTCATCTCGTCCCGATGCAGCGCGGGATCTTAGCGGTCTGTTATGGCAAACTAACGGCGCCGGCCACCTGGGAATCGATCGCGGACGTGTATGAAAAGTATTATGGCAAAGAATATTTTGTTCGTTTAATGGGAAAAGGGGAATATCCGGAGACGCGATGGGTCAAGGGATCCAACTTTGTGGATATCGGCTTTACGGTAGACGAGCGGACGGGAAGGGTCATCGTCATCGGCGCTATCGACAATCTTGTCAAGGGCGCCGCTGGTCAGGCTGTCCAGAATATGAATCTGCTATTTGGGCTTGCGGAAACGCTGGGCTTGGAACAAGCTCCGATGTTCCCGTAAAGCGTCGAAGGGGAGGAAGTCTTATGAAGATGGTAGAGAAGGGCGTGTGCGCGGCGAAAGGCTTTGAGGCGGCCGGCGTATGCGGCGGTATCAAAAAGGACCGGAAGGATATGGCGCTGGTGTACAGCGCAGCGCCCGCTGTGGCGGCCGGCGTATTTACCACCAACCAGGTCAAGGCCTGGTGCGTTCGGCGCAATCAGGAGATCATTGCGTCGGGCAATCCAGTACAAGCCATCATTGCCAACAGCGGATGTGCCAACGCCTGCACAGGGGAAGAGGGAAAGGAAAACAACATTCGGATTGCCAAACAGCTGGGGAAAGCGCTGGGGATTGACGCCGGGAGTGTCATGACGGGAGCCACCGGGGTTATCGGGGCGCAGTTGCCTATGGATAAAATTGAAAATGGTGTTGGACTGTTGGCGGAGGCCAAAGGAGCGGACGGAGAGCACGCCCTCAGCGCGGCGACCGCCATCTTGACGACAGATACCCGTCCCAAATATACGGCCGTCTCTGTCAACATCCATGGGACGGAAGTCCGCATCGGGGGCATGGTCAAGGGATCTGGTATGATCCACCCCAACATGGCGACGATGCTCTGTTATCTGACAACAGACTGTGCCATTGCGAAACCACTTCTCCAAAAGGCCCTGCGGGAGGCGGTTGTCGAGAGCTTCAACATGATTTCGGTGGATGGGGATACGTCTACAAATGATATGGCGATCCTGTTGGCAAACGGCATGGCGGGGAATCCCACGGTGGACGCAGAGGATGAAGGGTATCGTGAGTTCTCTGAAGCGCTTCGGCACGTCTGTCTCTATCTGGCAAAAGAGATGGTTAAGGATGGAGAAGGGGCGACAAAGTTCATCGAGGTGCAGATTCATGGCGCGGATACGAAGGAAAATGCAGTGCGGATGGCAAAATCGGTGATTACATCCAGTCTGGTGAAGACAGCATTCTTCGGCGAGGACGCCAACTGGGGACGCATTATGTGTGCTATGGGGTATTCCGGCGCTCCCTTCAATCCCGACACCGTGACCATCCGTTTTCGGAGCAGTGCAGGCGATATCCTGATGTTAGACCGCGGCACGCCCATCGTGTTCAGTGAGGAGACTGCGGCGGCGATCCTGCGGGAAAAGGAGATTGCGGTGTTGGTGGATTTGGGGCAGGGGGAGGCACAGGCGACAGCCTGGGGCAGCGACCTGAGCTATGAATATGTGAAGATTAACGGAGATTACCGTTCCTAAATCAGCTATAAGGAGAAGAAGAGAATGGAAGACTACCTAGCGAAGGCTACTACTCTCGTAGAGGCCATGCCGTACATTAAAGAATTTGCAGGAGCC
>JAHZBS010000216.1:0-1247 GCA_019423265.1 Clostridiales bacterium | reverse complement strand
GAAGTATCTCGATTTTGTGGCGGGGATTGCGGTCAATTCTCTGGGATATGGGAATCCAAGGCTTCTCGGTCGCTTACAGGAGCAGATGGAGCGGTGTATGCACACGTCCAACCTCTACTGGATCGAGGCGCAAGTGGCGCTGGCGGAGAGGCTGACAGAAAAGAGCTGTTTTGACAAGGTATTCTTTTGCAATAGCGGGGCTGAGGCGATTGAGTCCTCCTTGAAGCTGGCGAGAAAGTACGGAGATTCACTCTCCAACGGCGAGCGCTATGAGATCATCACCATGGAGAATTCCTTCCACGGGAGAACGTTCGGGTCCATCACCGCCACAGGCCAGCAAAAATATCAAAAAGGGCTTGGCCCCTTGCTTCCAGGCATTCGATATGCCAAGTATAATGATTTCGCTTCGGTGTTGGAACAGGTCAACGATCACACCTGCGCCATCCTCCTGGAGCCAGTCCAAGGAGAGGGCGGGCTGATACCTGCCACCGCGGAGTTTATGCAAAAGATTCGGGCTCTCTGCCATGAGCGGGATATGCTCATGATGGTGGATGAAGTTCAGACCGGGATCGGCCGCTGCGGTACGCTGTTTGCCTATGAACAATTTGGAATCGAGCCCGATGTATGCGCGCTGGCTAAGGGATTGGGAGGCGGATTCCCCATCGGGGCGATGCTGGCGAAGGATAAGGCCGCTGCCGCGTTCCATCCGGGAGATCACGCTTCAACATTTGGCGGAAACCCCATGGCTTCTACAGCGGGCCTTGCCGTGCTGGAGGAAATTGAAGCGCGGAATCTGACAGAGAATGCGCGGACTGTGGGAGCGTATCTCCACAGGCAAGCGGAAGCCTTGGCCGCAAAATATCCGGCTCATATTAAGGGCGTTCGAGGGCTTGGACTTATGCAGGGCATTGTCCTCAGCGATCCCAGCGAGCTGTTGACGATCCGCCAGGAGGCAGGGAAAAGGGGACTTTTGATCATCAGTGCAGGGCACGATGTCCTCCGAATGGTGCCGCCGTTGATTGTGGAAGAGAAGCATATCGATGAGGCGATGGCGATACTCGATGAGGCATTCGCGGCATTGGGATAAAGGCCGCGGCAAGTTTCTGGAATTTCCCGGGAAATTCGACAAAAAGCTTTGCAATTTTTCTGGAATATTTCTTGACGGGCTGCATAGAGTTGAGTATAATAGTAATATAGTTATTAAATATTTCTTACGGATTTGATAGCATTTTAATGAAGGAGAGCAT
>JAHZBS010000215.1 GCA_019423265.1 Clostridiales bacterium | reverse complement strand
GGGGTGCTAACTTTTTCGAGACCTTTTGCGATACTTTCATTTTACCGAAAACAATTCAAAAGCCTGCAACCAGAGAGTTAATGGCAGTAATATGCAAAAAGAGACAGATTGATGAAGCGGAAAAGATTTTTTTCTGTGGATGGCGGCACAATGCTAAGGACGAATCTGTCCGACAATGCAATTTTGAAAAAACGATTTTGATTGTAGGAAAGAGGACGGCATCGTATTTACGCCGAGCAAATATTAGTTCCTGCTGGTCTGATGATTCCAGTAAGGAAAATTTAGCCGAGATCAACAAGTATATCTCGCAGAAGTAATTTTCCCCACCACTTAAACCCTTTTTCACGCAGCCCAAACTTATATCCAATTATCTTTACGCCTCTCGGTGTTTTTTTAACTGCGAAAAGCTTTTGCAGAATTAGTTTTACATCGCTTTTGCTCGTAATTGGAGTTTCATTGAGAAAAATAAATTGGCGGTTCGTAGTTTTTTCTGCATCGGAGAAAAGTTCAAAAATATCTGGGCCATACGGACGTCCATTGAATTCTCCGTTTCGTGAGAACGGCAGAAACATCAACTGATAATTGATATCGTTGATGCCTGCCCAGTGTTGGCGCTCACTAGGAGTGAGTTCGCGGCAAAGCCAGAGTTGAATTTCTTGCGCTCTTTGGAGATTCTGGAATAGTATATACTTACCGACCTTTTCGGTTTCTGTCACTTCATATTCTCCCAGATACGGATGTTTTAGCAGCATGATTACCTCCTAACGATCGTATCAATTCCTTTTCATACTGTTTACTACAGTTATGCCGATAGTCATTGATTATCTAAAAGTACGAAACGAACAAGTATACAAACCGAAGCGAGTAGCTGAGACCCAATGAAATTGCACTTAAATGAACCGTTTTTATATTCTGAATTAAAAATGTGATTTCCCAGCGGTATGAGAAAAATTACTATTGCACTCAAAATCAAGCTCACCAAAAGCTGATTAATTTCATATGAAGGCCAATTTCTAATCCAAAAGACATACATAGTAACTGTTACTACAGTAATAAAAAAAGCACTGAGAAGAAGACTAACTACCCGTCGTTTCCAACTCGCGTACCCTACCAATCTTTTATAGAGATACCAAAAAGCCAAAACTGCTATGCCAATTATTACTAATGTCAGTGCGCTACGAAGTTCATGTTTCATATAGCTTCTCCAAAATAGCAGAGCCTGTCCCAAATTGGGACAGGCTCCAAATTTCAAGTGATACATCGGTCATCAGAACGGCAGTTCCCCATCCTCCTCTCCAATTTCTACAAATTCAGAATGCGCGTCCACAGGAGTAGGTGTGCCGTAAGCTGGGGCATGATCGCCGCCGGACTCTGCGCCACGCTTGGAGTCCCCAAAGTACACATTGTCGGCCACGACCTCCGCAGAGCGGCGCTTCCCGCCATCTTTATCCGTCCAGTCACGGATCTGTAAACGGCCTTCCACAATGGCCATGCGGCCCTTGGTAAAGTATTTGCTGACAAATTCGGCTGTGGTGCGCCAAGCAACAATGTCGATAAAGTCCGTCTCCTTCTCGCCGCTCTGGGACTTGAAGTCCCGGTCAACGGCTAGGCTAAATGATGTGACTGCCGTGCCGCTGCCAGTGCGGCGCAATTCCGGGTCGCGAGTGAGACGACCCATGAGAATGATCTTGTTGAGCATGGTTCTAACTCCTCTCCAAAATAAAAGCCGCCTTGACAAAGGCGGCAGATTCGCTATAATGGATATAGAAAGGGCGCTGTTGCATGACGGTTAGCCCATACCTCTCAACTAACTTACGCTAGCCGTTCGGGGACCAGCCGAGCGGCTAGCACGCTTTTATGGTCAGTATGTACAGCATCACTGCCACGCACACGAAGATTCGCAGGGCTTTCGCCCAGAACCCGTTTCCCACAATTGCATCACCCCCTTTCTCAAGGGAGTGGCTAACCGCCATTTTTACAACAGCGCCCGCCCTTTTCAGGGCGGTTTTATTTTTTCAATCTCGGATCTCTACTCGATTGATTCAAGCTCCTGCCGAGATTTTAGGTTGAGTTTTAAACGTCGCCTATCTATGCAGTCTATAATTTCAAACCCAAATTTTGAATAAAAGTATCGTAGTTTCTCCTCGTGGTTAAAATCAGCAGGGCAGATTGAGCCAACCATTCGTTGATATCCAGTCAGTTTAAGATAAGAAATTAGGTGAGTCATCAATACAGAACCGTATCCCAAGTTTTCAATTTCCGATTGGAAATCTACGATACTGACCTTTTGTTGTTCCTCGTTAAACGTAACCTCCATCCAACAAATTGGCCGATTTGATGCTGTATCTGATAAAAAGCAGAGGGAAACTTTTCGCCACCTGCCACCTTCATTGCGTAAGGTCGTTACTGCAATATGATTATTTATTTCCGAAATTCCCAAAACAACGGATTGCTCGGCATATAATTCGATTATACGATTGAAATTGCTCGCTTTTGGGGTTAATTCTTTGCACCTGCTGTGTAACTTCTCCAAGGCTGCATAGGCTACACTATATGCATCACAATAATCTTTGCATTTTACGCCAGAGCGTTTCCATCGCCAGAAGCGCATTGTATTTCATCCTCCAACAATTGAAATAATCAGCAAAAATCCCGAATTTGATGCATGTCGAATAAGATTAGGTTCTTCCGCATATCGTCCAAGACATTTTCTAAATCTTTATGTAATGAAGGGTTGTTCCCCTCTGCCTCCAGAAGAATTAGCTCTATTTCCAGATACCGAAGGTCTTCTTCATATTGAGCCTTGGATACCATGCGATCTGCGCGGAAGGCGGTGATGTAAATTCCACGGGCGTATCTGGGATTATGTCGAAACTTTTTCGGAATTTCTGACAGCCGGAGCTTTTGTGTGAGCAATTTAACATGGTACTTCTCCCATAGCACCTGCTCATACATCGCTCTGACCTTTGTTGCATTTTTCAGCATACTTTGCAGCTCCATTCTATCCTACTTATGTGTGATGCGCAAGAAAAAGCCGCCTTGACAAAGGCGGCAGATTCGCTATAATAGATATAGAAAGGGCGCTGTTGCATGACGGTTAGCCCCTAAACCGCATCATAGTATCAACTATGCTGACCGCTTGGGTACCAGCCGAGCGGTCAGCACGCTTTTATGGTCAGTATGTACAGCATCACTGCCACGCACACGAAGATTCGCAGGGCTTTCGCCCAGAACCCGTTTCCCACAATTGCATCACCCCCTTTCTCAAGGGAGTGGCTAACCGCCATTTTTACAACAGCGCCCGCCCTTTTCAGGGCGGTTTTATTTTACCCTATCGGCCATATCCTGTCAATCTGTGTCGACAGATGTCGCAACTTCCGCGCAGTTTGGATTTGCCAGCCGATACAGCTGAAGCTGCTCTTCCAGCTCTGCCGTCTGTTTGCGGGCGTTGCCTATTGCATCTGCTTTTCGTTCGATGGCACTTGCGCCAAATAGAAGCGTTCCAATCATTGCAGCGGTTATGAAAGCTACCACGAGGTACCCCGCTCCGCTTATCTGCTGATGGCAAATCTTCGGTTGTGCTGCCCAGTAGATTATTCCCATCAATGCCAGTACCCACAAAGTTAAGAAAGCAGCAAATAGTATTCCGGGTTTTAAATCCGACCTTCCAAAAACTCTACCTTTTTTTAAAGCAAAGCGATAGGCTGCCGTCGTCGTCTTAAACCAATCCTCTGCTTTATACAGCAAAGGCTCTCCGCGCATGTTCAGCAGATCAACAGAATGATTCAGGGGAATTCCATCGTGTTCCGTCTCCAGATACGCTCTGATTTCCCCGCGCTTGCTGTATTGCTCCATCTCCAGCGTTTTAACACGGAGTCGGGTATAAGGCTCCGCAATTTGCTCACCCTCGCAGCTCTGCGGATCGTGATCGTTGATAATGACAATATCTCCAATCTGAATACCGCTGGCATTGTAGTAGTCCACCGCGTTTCTTACTGCCAACTTAATTACCTCCTCCTTCAATCTGTCACATGAATATACCAATCATCCAGCACATCGCCAAAGATATTCAACGTGTCGGTGGTGGTGGCGTAGAGCTGCCCGCCGGGGGTCCAAGCGTCAAAGACGCATACCGGCACGGTATAGTCCCCGTCCGGGAACCAGATGGGCGTGTAGTGAATGCGATTTGAGTAGTACGAGTAGGGATTCTGCTTGAATGACCAGCGCCGCGCGT
>JAHZBS010000214.1 GCA_019423265.1 Clostridiales bacterium | reverse complement strand
ACTGCTGTGATAATGGATACCGGTGGTTTTGCGCTTGTTCGTCACTTTGCTGTGAGAAAATAACGGATTTTTCTCTTCCCGATCCATGTGGAACCCCCCCTTTCGCATCTACATGACCAGTTTACCACAGAAAATTAAAAAGGACAATCAAAATATTCCTGTTTTTGACGAAATTAGGCAAAATAATCGAGGAAAACATAAAAATAATGATATATACTGAGAGAGTAAGCACAGCGGTAAAAGAGGAGGAAGGATATGTTGACCAAGCCAGAACGGTGTGAAAAGATCATTCAATTTGGAGAAGGGGGCTTTTTGCGGGGGTTTGCAGATTGGATTATCCAGCTGACAGACGAGGCGACGGATTTTAACGCATCTGTCGTGGTTGTGCAGCCGATTGAGCATGGAATGTGCGCCAAACTGGAAGAGCAAAATTGTGTCTATACCCACATCATGCGCGGATTGAAAAACGGGATACCGACAGTTGAGCAAAAGCGTATCGACGTCATCTCCAGGACGGTGGAGCCCTACAAGGATTTTGAGGCGTACCTAAAGCTGGCAGAAAATCCTGATTTTCGGTTTATCCTTTCCAACACGACGGAAGCCGGGATCGCCTTCGACGGTGAGGATAAACCCGAAAATGCGCCGAATATAACTTTCCCGGCAAAGGTTACACTGTTGCTGCACCGGCGCTTTGCCGCCGGCTTGAAAGGCTTTATCTTTCTGCCCTGCGAGCTGATCGAACAAAACGGCGCAACACTGAGACAGTGCGTGATCGACTATGCAAATCTTTGGGGGCTGGGGGATGATTTTATCGCCTGGGTTCAGAGGGACAATATCTTTTACAATACACTTGTGGACAGGATTGTGACGGGATATCCCCGGGATGAAAAAATTGAGCTCGAGTATGAGGACAATATGGTCAATACCAGCGAACTCTTTCATCTGTGGGTCATCGAGGGGCCGGACGCTATCAAAGAGGAATTTCCCTTCGACAAGGCGGGGCTGAATATCATTGTCACGGATAATCTGGAGCCATACCGGACGCGCAAGGTGCGCATCTTAAACGGCGCGCACACAGCCATGATTCCCTACGCGATGTTAAGCGGGCTGGAAACTGTCGGTGACTGTATGGCCGATGCCAAGATGAGCGCTTTTGTAAAGGCCTGTGTCTACGATGAAATCCTTACAACCCTCGATCTGCCGGAACAGGAGCTGCGGGAGTACGCCGACAACGTTTTCGAGCGCTTTTGTAATCCATATATCCGGCATCTGTGCGTCTCCATAGCCCTGAATTCCGTCAGCAAATTTAAGGTGCGCGTCCTGCCCTCCATCTTGGAATACATCAAGCGGCACGGGGAACTGCCCCAGCATTTGATTTTCTCTTTTGCCAAGCTGATTGAATTTTATAAAACCGGTACGCCTAACGACGACGAAAAGATCATCGCTTTTATGAAGCAATCGGATGTGCCCACGATTCTATCCAACACAGCACTCTGGGGCAGCGATCTGCGGTACCTGGCCGAAGAGGTGGAGCGCGCCCTATGAGAATTCATCCCCTGGATAATGTGGAGGTCAACCTGGAAAACGGACATAAGTATGCGCTGCGCCCCATCCGAGAAGGAGACATGATTCTGAAATATGGCAATCCCATTGGACATGCGATCCGGGATATTGCCGAGGGTGAGCATGTTCACAGCCATAATATGCGGACGAACCTGAGGGGCAATCTGGAGTACCGGTATCAGCCCAACTATGTAGAGACGGAGAGAGTGCCTTCTGACCAGACGTTTTTAGGCTATGTGCGGGAAGATGGCCAAGTCGGGATCCGCAACGATATTTGGATCATCCACACTGTCGGCTGTGTGAACAAGGTGGGCAAAAGGATTGCGGAGTTAACAGGGGCAAAGTGCTTTGAGCATCCCTTTGGCTGTTCCCAGCTGGGGGACGACCAGAGAATCACGCAGTTGATTCTGCGGGGGCTGGTCAATCACCCCAATGCAGCGGGCGTTCTTGTGCTGGGACTTGGCTGCGAAAACAACAATATTGCAGAATTTCAGAAGGTGCTGGGAAGCTGGAACCCGAAGCGTGTGTCTTTTCTAAACGCACAGGATTGTGAAGACGAAATCGAAGAGGGCGTGAGGCGGATCCGACAATTGCAGATGTATGCAGACACCTTCCAGCGAGTGCCGGTGCCGGTTTCCAAGCTAACGATTGGACTTAAATGCGGCGGCAGTGATGGTTTCAGCGGAATCACCGCCAATCCGCTGGTAGGGTCGCTTTCGGACCGGCTCGTCTCCTACGGGGCAAGCTGCGTTCTGACGGAAGTGCCGGAAATGTTTGGCGCAGAGCATCTGTTAATGCAGCGATGTCCCACGGAGGAACTCTTTCAAAAGACAGTGGCTCTGATCAATAATTTTAAAGACTACTTTACACGCCATCATCAGGTGATCTATGAGAATCCGTCGCCGGGAAATAAGGCGGGCGGCATTACAACGCTGGAAGAGAAATCTCTGGGGTGCGTTCAGAAGGGCGGCGGTAGCCCCATTGCCGATGTGCTGGATTATGGGGATACCGTGACCAAGAATGGGCTTTCCCTGTTGAACGGGCCGGGAAACGACCTGATCGCCGTAACAAACCTAGTCGCCGCAGGCGTCCAACTGGTGCTCTTTACCACCGGGCGGGGAACGCCGGTGGGAGGACCCGTGCCCACGATCAAGATTGCGACTAACCATACACTCGCAGTCAAAAAGAAAAACTGGATCGATTTTGATGCGTCCGGGCTGCTGGAGGGAAAAACCATGCCGGAGATGACAGACGCACTGCTGGACTATATTCTGCGCGTCGCATCGGGCGAGGAGACGGCCAATGAGCGAGGCGGCTACAGTGAAATCTCGATTTTTAAAGATGGAATCGTGTTATGACGAATGCCATCAAAAAGAGCGTCCACTTCACATTGAAGAGGGGCGCTCTTTTATGTTGACGCGAAATGCGTGCTCCACTGTAAGATCGAGAGCTTGCATTCCTTGTCTCTTTGTGATATGATCATCGTATCCTAGGGAGGTGTCTAGATGGAGGCATACACTAAATCCGAATACATTGAGGAGCCCAAGATCCTGCCTCTGTCCAAGGATCACGTTCAGCGGATGGCGGGGGATGTGTCCGTCGGATATTTACCCCAGGGGCGGCTCCTGCACATCGGAGAATGCGGTGCTGGCGCAGAGTATCGTTCAGTATCTGTATCACAGCATATCCCATATGCTGGGACAAGAAGCGGCAGAATGAAAGTAAAATGAACGGGAGGATCATGGAGTGTATAAAATCAAAATCACCGGCGATAGTACAATGGACTTGTCAAAAGAGTTGCTACAGCAGTATGATATGGATGTCATGCCGCTCTATATTAATATGGAAGAGAAATCCTTCAAGGATGGGATTGATATTGTCCCGGATGACATTTATTCCTATGTCAATCAGACGGGAAAGCTTTCGAAGACGTCTGCCCCCACCATCGAGGATTATACGAAGCTATTTCAAGCCTACAAAAAGGACTATGACGCCATCCTGCACTTTAATATCAGCTCTGATTTTTCCAGCGCTCACCAGAATGCAATGGCGGCTGCGGCACAGATGGAAGGGGTTTACCCTATCGATTCCAGAAGCCTATCCTCCGGCACGGGAATACTCGCCATCGAGGCGGCGGAGCTGGCGCTGCAGGGGATGGATCCGCAGTCCATTGTGGACGAAATCCAAAATCTGATTCCCAAGGTTGAGATCAGCTTTCTCATCAATACGCTGGTATATCTGCACAAAGGCGGACGCTGCTCGTCCGTTGCCATGCTGGGGGCTAATGTGTTGAAACTAAAGCCCTGCATTGAGGTTATTGACGGGCGGATGTTGGTGGGAAAAAAATATCGGGGTTCCTATGAGACGTGTGTGATGAACTATGTTCGGGACAGACTCTCCGGAAGAACCGATATCCGGACACACCGTATTTTTTGTACCCATACGCGGTGTGACGATGGTCTGGTAACAAAAGTATTGGAGGAGACAAAACAGTATCAGACCTTTACGGAGAGGCTGGACACATGGGCGGGATGTACCGTGACCAACCACTGTGGACCGGGAACTCTGGGCATCATCTATATTCGAAAATAAGACGGCGGTCGCTATTGCCGGTATGCCCTGGGCGATACTCCAAATTGCGCCTTAAAAACATTAGAAAAATAGTGGGCGTCG
>JAHZBS010000213.1 GCA_019423265.1 Clostridiales bacterium | reverse complement strand
GGGGTCTCGCATATGTAGGCGCCATAGGCTCGCGTAACCCTGTAGTGGCGCATAATTCCAAACATCCCCAAAACTTGTGGATTGAAGTCTCGCATTTGTAGCACATCCTCCGCATATTTAATAAATTGCTGCGATCCTTTATTATCTATATGAGAGAATGACAAAAAAAATGATTATCCAAGGTATATTTGAATTTCCGGTTTTTTCTTTAACTTTTCCGCAGTCTCCAACAAAATTCCGCGCTGATTCAGTTCCGGGTATTCGATCACAACCTCCAGAAGCTGCCTGAGCACCAGACCCACCGCTTTTCCCGGCGGATATCCCATAGCGATCAGGTCCCGGCCATTGACCACCAGATCCTCCAGGCACACACATGGTTCCTGGGTTAGAACTCTCTGATAGAGCTCCATGGCGGCTTCCGCCTTTTCCAATCTCTCATCTAACAGGGCAGGATTTTGCGCTTTCATATCCGCAACCTGGACCTTCCACAGGTCTGGAAATAAGGAAACTCCGATTTTGTTTAACAGCTTGCGCATGGACAGCTCTGAACCGGGAAGCTCGCAATCGTGATATGCAATCAGTGTCAGAATCTTCTCCCGCGACGCATTGTCAAAGCGAAGCCTTCTCAGGATAGTATCGGCCATAGCCACACTCTGTTTGACATGCCCGTAGAAATGGTCGCAACCATTCTCATCTTCCGAATGCGCAGACGGCTTTCCGATATCATGGAGAAACATGGTCCATCGCAGAATCCGGTCTGCCTCAATGGCTTGCATCGATGCATAGGTATGCTCCGCCACGGTAAAAATGTGATATGGGTGTCTCTGGGGCATGGAGGCACAGGGGACAAATTCCGGTATGCAATAGGTCATCAGGCCAGTTTCCACCACATCCCGCATTCGCCATGGATTGTCGGATATCAATAATTTTGTCAGCTCATCACAGATGCGTTCCTGGCTGATATTGGCCAGCAACGGGGCTTTTTCCTCCATCGCTTCATAGGTTTTCGCCTCAATCGAAAAGTCTAGCTTTGCGGCAAATCGAAGCGCACGCAGCATCCGGAGCGCATCCTCCTGAAACCGCTCCTTGGCATCCCCAACACAGCGGATTCGGCGCTGGCTTAAATCCTCTTTCCCCTGAAAATAATCTATCAGGCCCATCTTGGGGTCGTAGGCCATGGCGTTAATGGTAAAGTCCCGTCTCTTCAAGTCTTCCCGCAGACTCGTTGTGAAAGACACCGCATCGGGGCGCCGAAAGTCTGAATATTTTCCATCGACACGATACGTTGTGACCTCATAGACATCATCGCCAAGCCTCACTGAAACTGTTCCGTGAGCAATTCCCGTATCGTATGTTTTTCGAAAAATTGCTTTCACTTGATCCGGCTTAGCCGACGTAGTGATATCCCAATCCTTCGGTTTGAGCCCCATCAGGCAATCCCTGACGCAGCCGCCTACAATATAAGCTTCGTATCCAGCCGCGCGCAAGGAGTTCAGCAGAATGTGTACATTCTTCGGTATGTTAATCCAATCGCTCATTGACTCCTCCATCGACCGCTCGTCACGGCCTTCACTCGCATACGCCTCACAGTGACATGGCAATCCACTGCTCATGGTACCAAGATAGTATACCACACAATCCGCTTTTTTACAATGCCGGTCTTCATCTCCTCACGAGGACACGGCGCACTAAATTTTGCCCGCATATTTTCCTTTCTGCGGACCATACTACTGTAGAGGTGATACGGCCTTCTTTTGAAAATACGGGAATGTGTTTTGTAAAGAAACGCGTATCCGCCTCCAGAAGTCTCTATCAAACCATAGGAGGGAATCAAGAATGATGACAAATGCAACGCCGAACAAAAACATTGGTTGTGTCGTGACCGAATGTAAATTCCACGCGGGAAATGAAGATTACTGCACCCTGAATCAGATTCATGTCAGCAAACACGAAGCGACCGCAAAGAGTATAGAATGTACGGATTGCGCCAGCTTCGAGGCTGAGCAGAAATCGTCCTGCTGCGCTCACTAAGCAAAACCTTCTATCCAAAAATCCGCGGAGGTTCCATTTTTCCGCGGATTTTTATGTGCGGCTCTTGTATTTTTGTGTATTTTTCGCTATAATAGGCGTAGATTCCTACATAGCAACGTTAAGAAAGAGCAGGTGATCCATCATGGACCGCATTGATTCCGAGATCGTCCGGCTTTTATTGAAAAATGCCCGTATTTCTATGTCTGAAATTAGCTCCTGTGTCAATCTCTCTGTGTCCGCTGTCAGTGAACGGCTGAAGAAGCTTGAGAGTTCCGGAATGATCCAGCAGTATACGGCGATTCTGAATCCGCAGGCTTTCAATAAGGATCTGACGGTGTTTATGTTGATCACTTTAGAGAGCTCCCAATTCCGCGACGAGTTCGTCCACTATGTCCTCAACGAAGAGGCGATCACGGAGGTGCATTACCTGGCCGGCAGCTTTGATTGCATGGTCAAGATCATCACGGAAAACACCACCTCCTTGGAGAAGATTTTCAATCAGATTAAAAGTCTGCCGGGGGTATCCAAGACACAGACGAATGTGGTTCTGTCCACCATCAAAAATCAATATTCCTTTCTTCCTTCACTGGATTCGTCTCTGTAAAATGGGGATGGCGCCAGACATACCTTTGAGGTTTGTCGGTGTCATCCCCATCTCTTCTTCAGAATCCGATTCAGCCAGTGGCATATATCCGAGAATACCGTTTCTTTGTTGATCTCCTGCAGCATCTCGTGGCGCCCCTGGGGGTACAACCGCATCTGCACGTCCTGCATACCTGTGCGCTCCAGAATGCGCGCCGCTTTTTTCACACATCGCCCTTCTCTTCCAATGGGATCCATATCGCCGGCAAATAAGTAGACCGGCAAATCTTTTCGAAGTGCCATATACCACCCCGGAGTGTTAACCCTCTTGGTCAACATCAGGATGTCCAGAACTCCCTGATTGGTATACAGAAAGTTACACAGCGGATCCGCCAAAAAAGAATCGACAACCTGGGCGTCCCGCGATAACCAATCTCGCTCCGTGCGGACATTATTATAACCTGAATTAAAATCGCCCATCATGAATCGATTCAAAACATTTTCCTGCGTCCTGTCCCCATTCTTTTCAACTTCGCGGCGGGCGTACCGAATCGCCAGCCAGAGCAGCCAGGAACTGCCGCCGAGTCCCGACAACAGAAGGCCAGCCAGCGCTTGTGGGTAGGCAGTGGCAAACAGTTTGCTCAGAGAGGCCCCTACGCCGTGTCCCAGCAGAACCACCGGCAGGTGGGGGTACATTTCCTTTGCGTGCTCTGTCAGCGTATACATGTCCTGCACTGCAAAATCAATGCCGTCCGCCTTGCCAAAATACCCGTACAAGGGTGGATCGCCTACAGACTCGCCATGGCCGGCGTGATCGTTTGCACACACCGCATAGCCCCGCTCCGTCATATAGTTGGCGAATTCCTCGTACCGTTTCCGGTGCTCCGCCAAGCCGTGCGCGATCTGAATAACGGCTCTGGGCTCTGCTATCCGCGGCTCCCACAGAGTCGCCAGAATATCGTGTTCGCCGTTGGCCGCGTGATAGCGGAACGTGTCCTTTTCCATAAATATTCCTCCTTGAAGGCATATACAGTTTATCACTCTTTTCCTGTTTTGTAAAGGAAAAATCCGTCATGCCGATAGACATGACGGATTGACCGCGTTTCACGAGGAATCTCTTTGTATTTTTTGTCTATGTGCTTAACACTTGTACATAGGACCAAAAGCTGCACAGGCTCTGTAGTCAGCCGCTTCTTTGTCCTCGGTTCCAAAGGCAGACCAAGCCGACGGGCGGTAGATCTTATCCTCATCGACGTTGTGCATATTGACCGGGATCCGAAGAATGGAGGCCAGCGTGATCAGGTCCGCCCCGATATGGCCGTAGCAGAAAGCTCCGTGATTGGCTCCCCAATTGGCCATGACGCTGTAAACATCCTTGAAAGCGCCCTTTCCTGTGAGTCTCGGGGCAAAAAATGTCGTAGGCCACGTGGGGTCTGTTCTCTTATCGATCTTCTCGAAGACATCGGGCTCCAACTCGCAGCTATAGCCTTCCGCAATCTGCAGGACCGGACCTAATCCCTTGACGATATTCATGCGCGCCATGGTCATGGGAATGCCGCCCTTGGTCCCGTGCTTGAAATGACTGGAGAATCCACCGCCGCGGAAATAGAAGATGTCGGCCGGGCACC
>JAHZBS010000212.1 GCA_019423265.1 Clostridiales bacterium | reverse complement strand
CAGTCGCTGTCGCAGTGCTAGCGGCTGTCATTGCCATAGCAATCGGATTGAAAAGTCAGGTTACGTACTATTATGGATATTATTTAAATCCCCTGAAGGCTTTTGACAGCCGATATGGAAATCTAACCAATACAGAAGACAGCGAATCGGATGCCACAGACGTCCCCGACTCAGAAGGAACGGGAAATATGGCTGATGTTTCGGATATTATAGCAGAACACCCTATAATTGGGGTTGGACCGGCGCCGGTAAAAGGGGAGTTCTTAGGAGATTCGCAGATTATGACGGTTTTACACGACGGAGGGATACTGGCTGCGGTCTGTTATGGAGTGTGCTATCTCTGGCTGTTTATCTGTTTTATTCGAAAAAATGAGTATAGTCGAGCGCTTGTTATTGTGGGGTTGGCCATTGCCTGCGTGTCAATTCCGGTGTTAACCTATGGTCTCAGTATTCCATTTGTGGCGTACTGTCTGTCGGCTGAAGCACAGGAGAGGAAAAAACGCCAGCCGGTTCATTTGGGAGGCGCGAGATGAATATTGTATATCTGACATCCTTAACCCCATATGGCAAGGGTGAATCCTTTGTCCTAAATGAGATTGACGCTTTGCATGCGATGGGGCATCGAATCACAATCATTCCCATCCAGCCGGAAACGAATCTGGAGGTTTCGGGATACACAGTTTATCGCTGTTCGGCTCATGGATTGAGATGTTATATCAGCGCTGTTCAGACCCTTGTGAAAAATCCGGTTCGCTCTTTGAAGGCATGCTGGAATATGCTATCGAAAGCCGGCTCTCTTACAAAAGCGTGCAAAAATTTGTATTTTTTCCCGAAAGCGCTAGCGGTGGCAAGATATCTGTCAAAAGATGGTACCGTCGACTTTATTCACTCCCATTGGCTGGCCACAGTTTCAACGGTTGGCTATATTGCTTCGGCCATCACAGGGATTTCTTGGGGGATGACGGGTCATCGATGGGATATATATGAGAATAATGCTATTCGAAAAAAAATAGAAACGGCTTGTTTCCTTCGCACTATTGATCAGAGAGGCAAGCGGCACATTTTGTCACTCATTTCAGAGGAGGACAAGAAAAAAGTTGTATGTATCCATTTAGGTATTCAGATCCCTTCTCTCCAGAAATCGGTAAAGGCGCATAAAGGTTCAGTATTTCATGTGTGTATGCCTGCCTTTTTCGTAAAGGTTAAAGGACATCGGTATGTAGTGGAAGCATTTCGCATTCTAAAACAAAAAAATGTCCGAGATATTGATTGCGTTTTTTGGGGAGAGGGAGACCTGAAAGAGTCAATAGAAAGGCAAATAGCGCGGGAAGGTTTACAGGATTGGATAAAGATAGGAGGATATATTGAAAATAAGAAATTGTTAAAGGCGTATGAGGAGCGACAATATGACGCGATTCTACTGCCAAGCTTATCGCTGTCGGCGCAAGAGCATGAGGGAATCCCGGTCAGCCTCATGGAGGCTATGGCATATGAGATACCGGTTATTTCCACCAATACGGGTGGGATCCCGGAGCTTCTGTCCGAGGGTGCGGGTATTATGATTGAGCAAAAAAGCCCGACTGCAATTGCTGAGGCATTGCTGCGCCTTAAAGAGGATCAAGATTTTTACGCCACTGTATCGCGAAAGGGTAGAGAACGAGTGTCGGATGCGTTTAACAATGAGCGAAATACACAGAGACTTCTGCGGTATTTTCCAAAGCCTAGCGTATCCCAAAGGAGAAAACCATGAAGACAAGAGTTGTTCAGATGATTCCAACGCTAGGAAGCGGTGGTGCAGAGCGTTTAGTGATGGACATTGTAAGATATATAGATCAATCGGAGTTTGATGTGTCACTGGTATCGCTGTATTCCAAGGAGCAGACAGCGGAGATTTATAGATCCTTTTGCAGTGACCACAACATCCCGATTTATTATCTGAATAAAAAACCGGGAATGGATTTGCGTATGCTTTATAAGCTGATGGCGTTATTTCGAAAATTGAAGCCACACGCTGTTCATACCCATTTATACGCAGGAATCTATGCGATCATTCCGAACTTGTGTTTTCGTGTTCCGGTTCGTCTTCATACGATTCACAATATGGCAGATAGGGAACTTCCGGCGGCGCATAGAAAAATTATGCGCTGGGCTTATCATCACGGCGGGACCCACCCGATTGCAATCTCGCCCCAAGTGAAGAAAACGATACAGGATCAATATGCGCTGCCAAGCAAAAAGATTCCCCTGGTATGTAACGGAATCGATACAGTTCTCTTTCAAAGGGAGAAAAAAACAGTTGAATCTTTAGAAACTCGATATATCTGCGTCGCTCGTTTTTCACCCCAAAAAAATCATGCCATGTTGATAGATGCGTTTGCATATGTGAAGTCACAGGTATCGAATGCAAAGCTGTACCTGGTGGGTGGTGGGGAATTAGAAAGCCAGATTCGTACACAGGTCAGCCAACTGGGACTATTAGAGTCGGTTATATTCACCGGTGAAACCAGCGAAGTAAAACAATATCTGTCGTCATGTGACGTATTTGTGATGGCGTCGGATTACGAGGGGTTACCTTTATCTATGTTGGAGGCGATGGCAACAAATCTTCCCATTGTCTCAACTAAGGCAGGGGGAGTTGTTGATATTGTAACCCATGGCGTGGAGGGATATCTAGTGGACATCGGAGACGTACAGGGCCTCTCCGCCAACATGATCGCATTACAGGACAGAAATCTGCGCAAAGTGATGGGAGCAAATGCGAGAAAACGAGCGGAAAAGTATGATATACGGTGTATGGTTAAACGATATGAAAGTATCTATAAGAGACCAAATTAGAAGATATGTATCGCAAGGGTAATAGACCAGAGTCTTAATATTTTATTACATTTAGAGAATTTTACTTTTTTTGTTAATGGACAGTGTTATAATACTAATATTTATGTCTGAATTTGATCAGAATATTCTATATATGAGAAGCTAGCAGGTGTTGATGTGAGATTGAATAGTCGAAAGTGCCTCATGATGGGGGCTGATATAGTTATCGTTCTAGCCGTCTTTGCTGTTATTTCATTGCTGTTTGATTATACCTTAAATTTGCGACAGATTGGAATTTTAACTTTTGTGATAGTGTTGCAGGAGACCCTCTTTGTAGTTGTGGGTATTTATACAATTTTATGGAGATATGCGGAGGTTCTTGACTACTTTCGTCTAGGATGCATATGTTTATTTTCAGGTGTTGTATTCTTTATATGTGACGTATATTTAGCAGAACCGAGATATGGCAGAATTGCTTGTATTTTCTTCATGCTACTCAATGCTAATGCTATCATCTTTGTTAGAGTTCTATATCGGTATTTACAGTACAAGGTCCGAAAGGGAAATAAAACAAAATGCGAAAATCAACCTGCCGTAGCGAAACGGTTACTTATTATAGGTGCAGGGACAGCATCGATTCATGTTTTTAAGGAGACTAGGACAATTCAAACAGGATATGTTCCCGTATGTTTTGTTGACGATGATCCCAATAAAATCAGTCGAAGAATCAATGAGGTGCCGATAGAGGGGCCAAGCGACAGAATCCCACAAATATGTAAAAAATATAGGGTTGACGTTATTCTATTTGCAATTCCCTCCTGTGGGGAAGAGAGGCGTAAGGAAATCTTGAGCATTTGTTCTACTACAGGCTGTGAAGTCAAAACGCTTCCATTCATCCATGAGATCGTCTTTCATTCGGGCGCAGGCCTATTTGAACAGGCACGCAAAGTGAATATCGAAGATCTTTTAGGGCGGGCGGCGGTGATTTTTGACGATCAATCCGTACAAGCGTTTATTCAAAACAAAGTCTGCTTGGTCACAGGCGGAGGAGGATCGATTGGATCTGAGCTGTGCCGGCAGATTGCAAAATATAATCCTAGAAAATTGGTTCTTGTTGATATATATGAAAACAACGCATATGATATTCAGCAAGAGCTAAATCTTCGGTATGGAAACCGTTTGCAGTTATGTATCGAGATTGCCTCAGTTCGAGATCGCAGCAAAATGGAGTGCCTATTTCAGAAATATAGGCCAGAGATCGTTTTTCATGCGGCGGCGCATAAACATGTACCTCTCATGGAGACGAATCCAGAGGAAGCGGTTAAAAATAACGTCGTGGGCACATACATAGCCGCATCACTGGCCAATGAGTATGCGGCTCAAAAGTTTGTCCTCATTTCCACGGATAAGGCGGTCAATCCGACGAATGTCATGGGAGCGACGAAACGATGCTGTG
>JAHZBS010000211.1 GCA_019423265.1 Clostridiales bacterium | reverse complement strand
GGTTGGCTCGGTTTTTGTTGTGATTTATTATTATACCTTTGTCAAAGACGGTTAAAGGTTAAAGAAGAATAGATAACATCAAAAATCTCTGAAAACTCATAAGACAGAAAATCTCCGCAATATAAACTGACATTAGTTTGTTTTGGTAAATTTTCTTTTGCTCTATCTATGGTTTTAGGGGAAATATCAATACCATGTAACCGACCGCATAATGGAGCAACACGAATCGCAAGCCGACCTGTTCCTACACCGATTTCGAGAACAGATGTCTTTTTATCAAGTTCCATTTTGTCAATAAAGGCTTGTCCGTCCCATTTATCCATATAATCTCGCAACGGCTTTGGATCGTGTATGGGATCGTTATTTTCATCAATCAGTAAATCATAGTGCTTGATTACATCATTGTTGGAAATATACAATTTACATAGTTCAACCATTTTCTTTAAAAAAGGTAAATCGCTTCGTTGTGGATTATCAACTCTAAATGTGCAACCGCACACTCCGTCAAATTCTCTTCCGAAAATGATTTTATTCTTGCCACCGCTGCAAGAGCCGCAATGACCACAGAAATCAATATGTTTCCAAGCATTGTTCTTGATTTTATTATCCATAATATCGTTGCTAAAAGCTGTACTATCATCAGACCAAACAGTCCAAAGATTTTCAGGCTCATCAGGATCTTTTATGACTATGAAAGCAACGCATTCGCCCTTGAATTTAAGCCAATAATATATTTTATCTTTCCAATAAGAACCATTGTCCTTGTAAAATTGGATATTGTTATTTCTTAAAAAAGCGACAAATTCTAAAGCTACTGCTTTAGCTTCGTCAATTAAGTTTTCATTTATGTAATCTTCGATTTGCTTTGTCATCATAATTATTTCTCCACAAAATCAATTAACTGTTTCAAGCTTTGAATACTCCATTTATCAGTATCATAACCATTTCGATCTATCAAAAAGGAAGTAAACCCCTGTTCTCTTGCTCCGTCAGCTTCAGGCTTATAATCATCAACATATAAGCTTTCTTTTGCCGAAACGCCTTGCGCATTCAACGCTGCATTAAAAATGACTGGACTGGGTTTCCCTGCTCCGACTAAAGAACTTGCGGTAAATGATGTAAAATATTTTGCGATTCCTAATTGCTGCAAGGTGTATTCAAGTGATGGAGAGGTGTCACTTATAACGCCTATTTTATATCCATTCTCATAAAAATACTTCAATACTTCTATGGTTTCAGGAAACAGCACACGATCTCCGTTACACCATAGTTCGTTAAACAATAGCTCTGCTCGTTTGTCTAAGTCATCCTTAACACCTTCGCCAATAAGCAAATACTGATAGAATCTTTTGAAAAATTCTCGTTCGTCATCGACTGTTTTATACCAAGGCTTTTTGCCCTCACCTGCAAGGTTAAAGATATTTATCATTTTCTCATATGGTAGTTTAAACTGCTTGCCACTCCATTGACTGATTATTTGATCACGCCATAGTTCTTTTTGTTTGTCAAAGTATGTAAGCGTACCGTCACGGTCAAAAAATATCGCCTTATAACTCACTTGCTCATCTCCTCTCTTAATCTGAAATATTATATCATACATTTATGCCGTTTTCTATATGTTCTGCGGTCAAGCACGGAATATAGTAATCTCCCTTGCAATTCGTACCAAAGTCCGTTATTTTCATCTGTCCATTTTGAAATCCTCGAGTATAATATATTCGCACATATGTCACAGTTTCCCGATTGCCACACTTTGTTATATCTTGTTATGAGATTTTCCTGCCCTTGCTTTTACCCTTATGAGCAATCAGAACAAGGGTATGAGATTTCATTTTGTCGAAGCAAAAAATATGTATTACGAAGATACAGGGTGGACGGAGTACAAGATGTTTGAACTAAATCTATAAATTTCGGTTTATTGGGTGGTAGCTAGGAGAAAATCGATGCTTGAAGTGGCTCTAATTTGGCTCTAAAATAAAAAAACCACAAATACCGAGTGGTCAATTGGCGGCAGCAGAAAAATCAAGGAAAAATAAATAGATTTTATTTCCGATACAACTGGGTGCTAGGGCGAACCGCTCCTCCGTTGGTTCCGGGAAGAGCGGTTCGTTTAACTTATTCACAGCGTATTGGACGGGGGACGACAGGTCTGATTCTGGCACACATAGTAGGTGGTCTGTCCATGCAACAGAGGGTAGTCATGGGTGGGCCCGGGGAAAACGGTTACATTGGCGTACAGGGGAAGCTGCGGCCTCACCGTATCCCATTCATCGGGGGTGCGCAGCACAACGGTGATGTCGGGAGGCGGATACAGATACAGGAGCAGGGAGAGCAGAAACATGCTGTGGCCGGCTGGGTATTTCTCCGCTTCCCCGGAGAGATAGGCCAACTGTGCCGTCGCTTCCTCCAACCACGTTCCGCGGGTCATCTGCGCTAGGCGAACGAGATTGTACGCCATCACGGAGTTGCCGCTGGGGAGCGCCCCGTCATAGGTTTCTTTTGGGATCAGCACGAGCGCCTCGTTGCCGTTTCCATTTAAGCGAAAGCCGTTGCCTTTCCCATGGGAAAACTGTTGGACGGCTTCACGGCAGATCGTCTCCGCTTTCTCGAGATAGACGGTCTCCAATGTGGCATCATACAGGTTCAGCAGGACCGCGGCATAGAAGGCATAATCGTCGAGAAAACCTGGGGTGGAACGCTTGTTGCTGCGATAACTCACATACAGCGTCGGGCCGTCCAGCAGATTCTTCTCGATAAATTGCTGCGCTGCCTTTGCCGCCATAAGGTATTGCTTTTTTTCGGATACCCGATATAGGAACGAGAACGCCGCAATCATCAGAGAGTTCCACGCCGTCAGTATTTTGTCATCCAGATGGAGCTTTGTCCTTTTGGCGCGGTATTCGTAGAGGGTTGCCAGCGCATCTTCAAATTCTGTGCCGGCTGCTTCCCCGTGCAGGCGGTTGGGAATATTCTTTCCTTCAAAGTTGCCATGCTTCGTGATGCCAAAGTATTGGTTGAACTGTGGGCCTATGGTTTCCCCTAATACAGATAGGATCTCGTCATAATCGAAGAGGTAGTATTTTCCTTCCACGCCGTCGCTGTCCGCGTCCTGGGCCGAGTAAAAAGCCCCCTCCGGGCTGACCATCTCCCGCAGGACATAGGCGGCGGTCTTTTCCGCCGTCTCCAGATGCTGCTCATCCTCCGTCACAGCATAGGCCGCCGTATAGGCCAGAATCAACAGCGCGTTGTCGTAGAGCATCTTTTCAAAATGTGGCGCCAGAAAATAGCGGTCCGTAGAATACCGCGAGAAGCCGTAGCCAATATGATCAAAAATGCCGCCTTTGCGCATCTGGATGAGGGTTGTGGAGGCCATGGCAAGGGCCTGCGGATCCCCCTTTAACTGGGAATAGGCCAGGAGAAACAGGAGATTGTGCGGCGCCGGAAATTTGGGAGCGCTGCCAAAGCCGCCATATTGCCGGTCAAAGGAGTCCCGAAATTGCCGGACAGCGGTCTCCGGCAGAGAGGGGTCCAAGGGTCCCGTCTTTGCCTCCATGCTCTTTAGATGCTCGATGACGTTTTCGGCGGATTGTAGGAGTTCGGTCCGGCTGTTCTGCCATTTATGTGAGATCGCCCGCAATAGATCCCGAAAGCCCACCATCCCATACTGGGACTTGACAGGAAAATAGGTGCCGGCAAAAAATGGTTTCTGCTCCGGCGTCATAAAGATGCTGGTGGGCCAGCCGCCGCTGCCGGTGAAAGCCTGGCAAACCGCCATATATACGCTGTCAATGTCGGGGCGTTCTTCCCGGTCGACTTTAATCGAGATAAAATTCTCGTTGAGAAGTCTAGCGGTTTCCTCATCCTCAAAGCTCTCATGGGCCATGACATGGCACCAGTGGCAAATGCTATACCCAATGCTTAGAAATACCGGTTTTTGTTCCCGGATCGCCCGCGAAAATGCTTCCTCGCCCCAGGGATACCAGTGTACCGGATTGGCGGCGTGCTGGAGCAGATACGGACTTGTCTCATGGATCAAATGATTGCTCACCCAGGGTCGCCTCCTTCTTTTCAGTCTATTTCTTTCGATGGTACCGCGTGCCTATCGCCATGCGGATTTTCATAGTATATGCGAAAATATAAAAGAGTAAACGGAAGTCCCGCGATCTGAACATTTCCAGTTTATGCCTTGCCTCACGTGTCGAAATTTGATACAATAGTCACAGCAGCAGAATCGATCAACGGAGAGGGAGGACATGACATGCTGTTTATCGAATATCCCAAATGTTCTACTTGCCAGAAGGC
>JAHZBS010000210.1 GCA_019423265.1 Clostridiales bacterium | reverse complement strand
GTGAGCCCTATGTCATGTGCAATTCGTATTTCCCGCAGATTACAGGGTACCGCTACAGGACAGCGGGACAGAGCTGGAGGACGGCCAGCGGCTCCTGGCTGCTCAAATCCGTTCTACAATTTATTCTGGGCTTACAGCCTGAGCTAGCGGGACTGCGATTGGATCCCTGTCTGCCTCCCTCTTGGCCGGAGTGCCGTGTTGACCGGGTCTTCCGCGAGGCGGTCTATCACATCACGTACCGCCAGGAGGGCAGCGCGGAGAGAAAAACCGTTGCGGAGATTAAAGTCGACGGGGCGATCCACAATTCGGATATCCTTCCCTGCGAAAAGGGGCGGGAGTATCAAGTCGACGTGGTGCTGCGATAGAGGGTGTCTTTGTTTAAAGGAAAAAAGTGCCGGATTTCTGTATGGATTCGGCGCTTTTTCTTTTGTTGGCTTCGGGTGTAAAAAATTTAAAAAATCGGTGGCAAATGGCTGGAGTCAACGGTTTATATAAGTGAAAGGAGGTTTTGCGATGAACAACCCGTCGTTTGGCGCCGACGACCCAATCGAGACGATAATACAGCGATACGCGGATCTGGTATATAAGCTAGCATATGCCAAGACGCGGCATCCTCACGATGCGGAGGACATTTTTCAGGAAGTTTTTTTGCGGTATATTCAAAAACAGCCGAAATTCCAGAGTCCAGACCATGAGAAAGCTTGGTTTATCCGGGTGACGGTCAACTGTTCCCTGTCGGCGTTAAATTCCTCCTTCAAAAAAAAGACTCAGCCACTGGAGCTGGATCTGCCGGCCGAACCGCAGGAGGAAGGGGTCGATCTGTCTCCATTTCTGGACCGCCTGCCGCCGCATTACCGCGTTGTCATTCATCTTTTTTATTATGAGGACCTTTCGACAGCGCAGATCAGCCAGTATCTACATGTGAAGGAATCCACTGTCCGAATGCGGCTCACAAGAGCGAGGAATATGCTGCGTGACAAGATACCATATGATTTTGAATAGAAGGAGTGATACGATGAAGTCATTTAAATCTGCATATCAGGAAGAGTTCTCGTCCGTCGTGCCGGATGGGACGCTTCTCTCTGAGACAAAGAGAAGGATGCGAGGGGCGCAGAACAGGTGCCGGCAGGGTCGTCGGATTGGCTATGCAGCCGTAGCGGCCTGCCTAATTCTAGCCTTTTCGGGGGCGGCTGTTTTGTTGAAGGATCGGGGTGCTGTGAACCCTCAAGGCACTCAACAGAGTCCAAATGGGATCACGGCGCAAATCCGTACACCAGAGGAAGTGTCGCGGCCCGAATCCTTGGATGAACCTTCGGAATCTGTCAAATCGGAAGACTCTCAGGGGGCTCTGCCAATCCAAAGCGATGTGGAGGGAGTCAAAGAGGGGGAGCGGCGGGCAATTGCGCAGAGCGAGCTTTACAGCGAAGCTCTGTACGCCAGCTACATTCCGACAAGTTTTTTGCCGGGCTATGCATTTGAATCGGCCTCTGTCAGCAAGAACCACGATTTGGAGGCATTCATTCTCAGCTACACCGATGGGGGCTACGATTATATCCGCATCACCATACGGCCATATATTGAGTCGGACGCTTCGAGGATGACGGCGGCGGCCGCCATAGAACAATACAACATCTGTGAGTACTCCATTCACTTAGCGGATTCTGTCCCGCATGAGCTCTATGAGACAATGCACTATCCCATATTCCAGGCGCGGGAGATCTCGGAGGATGTGCTGCGGCTCCGAATTCTTGCGGTATCCGAACAGGGAGAGGACCAAACGCAAAAGGAAAGCATGAGCTTTTCCCTGCTGTGCGGCGATACGGTTGTGGAATACTCCATCAAGGGAGCGAAGCTGGAGCCAGGGGCCGTCCTGGATATGATCCAATCCGCCTCCTTCTACCGATCCTAAAAAGGTCGCCGCCTGCATTTTGTCTAGGCTCTATTTCAGGAGTCGATGCATATCTTGTATGCACCGGCTCCTTTTTGTCCTATGGGAAAGAGGCGGATCTAGATCCGAAGAGTCGAAGGTTTGTATCTCAGCCATGATAGGTATTGAATCGCTGTCTAAAATGTGATACTATTAGAAAAATAACCGGAGGACAGGGCAAGCGCTCCGGCAACATGGAGGGTAAAGATGAAGATTGGTGTAGGGCTCACAATGATGGACCGGCAATATCCCGGCTATCTTGACTCGCTGGTTAAATACAGTGAGATCGGGTATGATGTTCTAGATTACAGTATGTATTCAGAGGGGGAGGGATCGATCTTTTTACAGGATGGATGGCAGGCGTACGCTGAAAAGCTCCGGGAGGTGGCCGACAAACACAATTTATGGTTTGCGCAGATGCATTCCCCCGGGATGGGGCCTGTGGGCCGGGAGCCAATGGAGGAGGTTAAGCTTGAGCTGACAAAGCGAGCCTTCGAATTCTGCAGCATTTTGGGGACAAAGCATCTTGTGGTCCATCCGAGAATGTTCACAGATGGAATTTACGGACAGAATCAGGAGCGCATTCTGGAGTATAACCTCCAGTTCTATGGGAGCTTGTTGCCCTATGCGCGAAAATATAATGTGACCATTGGACTGGAAAACATGTTTGCGTGGGACCCACAGAAACGCCAATACTGCCCCACCACATTCAGTGATGTGGAAGAGATGCTGGAATGCATCCGGCGGCTAGGAGATGAACATGTGGCGGTGTGCTTCGATACAGGGCACTATAATGTTCTGGGCAAGAATCCTGCTGAGGGGGTGAGAATCCTAGGCGATAAGCTAGAATTGCTCCATGTCCATGATAACTTTGGCAATGGGGATCACCACCTGGCGCCGGGCTACGGAACGATCAATTGGACAGAGTTTATGCAGGCTCTGAAAGATGTGGGATACAAGGGTACCTTTACGGCGGAGGCGGAGAGTATGTACCGAAAGTTGCCGGCGGCGGCCGAGTATGACGCGGCGAAGCTGACGTATTCCATCTTAAAGGCTTTAGTGGAGGAGGCAGGAATGTGAGGGAGAGGAGAACGTTCCTCGCCATTGATGCATAGATCTGCAATCCCCACAGAAAAAGGGGCAGGGAAAAGATTCCCTGCCTCTTTCTGAACCCGGCAAACGCATGGCGCTTAGTCGGGTTGTCCCTGGGCCACCTGGCGGAAGACCCATGAGGGTTGTGGTACAGTTGATTAAATCATGACTTGAGCGCAGATGGGATAATGATCGGTCAGATAGACGCCTTCATGGCATTCATCCCAGACAACGGCCGGCTCTGCGGTCTCTGCGGTTTCTGCATCGACGTAGATATAGTCAATTTTGAAGTCATCGTTGCGACGGCCATATTCAGTGCATGTGGTTGGAAGCGCGGCTGCCAAATCCTTGAGGGCAAGTTCAGGATACTGATCAACCACTTTGATCTGCGGCTGACTCGGAGTAAAATTGAAATCCCCGGTGAGAATGACAGGGAAGCGGCGGACTGCCTGATCCTGCGAAATTCGATTCAAAATCTGGGTTAGCCCCTTGGCCTGTGCAACCTGCCCGATATGATCTAGATGGGTATTATAGAAGCGAAAGGGCTGAGAACTCTGCTTGTGCTTCAGGAGGGAGGCGACACAGATTCGAGGGCAATCGCTCTGCTCCTCGTAAACGGTGCCGGGCACGGTCGGAGTGGGGGAAAGCCAGAATACGTCCAGCCCGTGAAGCTCTAGAATATCCCGGCGGTAGGCGATGCTGTTGTATTCATTGTCATAGGTAGCGCTTCGGCCGCAGCCAACGAAGTTGTACTCGGGAAGATAGCGGCCCAACCAATCTTGCATAGTGGCCGTAATTTCCTGGAACCCGATAATACCGGGTCGCTCCGCAGCCAGCTTATCTAGAATATAGGCTTTGCGGTGATGAAAGTCATTGAGACCATCCCGTGCAGCGTCAGAGCGAATGTTGAATGACACGACTTTAATTTTATTTCTCATACGATCCTCCATTATACAGTTGCTTTTTATTGCGTATGCAATAGACTGATGTTGCCCGTTGCTTTCGCGATTATTATATCACATCGGCGGTGAAAGTCAATGCTTTCATTTTACAGGACCCCGGAGCCTGTGACGAGCAGTCTTTGCCGGAAGCGTTTTGGAGATATGGACTTAAGCTGTTTGAATTGTTCTATGAAATAACTGGAGGAGGAGAAGCCAACTTCCATGGCGATCTCCGTAATATTTAGATCTGTGTTAAGTAGCAGTTTTTCTGCCTCAGAAATGCGGACAAAGTTCAAATACTCCCGGAAGGTCTTCTGCATGGCCCTCTTAAAAAAGCGGGAAAAATAGCTATAGCTGACGGCGCAGA
>JAHZBS010000021.1:18654-20335 GCA_019423265.1 Clostridiales bacterium | reverse complement strand
GCCACGGCGGATATATCGATGTGATCCCTACGCTGCCGGATGACTGGGCCAACGGATCGTTTTCAGGCCTTGTGGCGCGGGGGAATATTGTTGTCGATGCCGTGTGGAAGAATAAGCTCGTACAGGAAATCTGCCTGCATCCCCGGAAAGATGGGGATTGCAAGGTTTTGTGGAACCGGCCGTGCCAAGTCCAAGTGACTGGCGAGGATGGACACGAGATAGCACACACAGAGGATGCAAATTGTATCTGTATACCGGTTGTGAAAGGCAAAACAGTCCGAATCCGGCCAATGGAGTAGCAGGTGGAATCGCAAAGGGGATGTTGCAGAGATGCGAGGGGATATCCGAGGCGTATGTAAGAATCTGCGCTATGCGCTGACAATTATTTGTAAAGCGAGTCCAACGAGGCTGTTGGTCACCATGCTTGAATCCGTCTTGCGCGGGACAGCGCTGTTTATGCTGGATGTGTATCTGCTGCGCGTCATCGTCAATTCCGTGCAAGCGGGAAGCGATTTCGGAGGGCTGGCCGCCACCACCTTGTGGATTGCCGGGTACTATGGCGCGGTGCAGATTTTACGGACCGTGCTGCGGACCCTCTATTATCCCATTTCGAACCTAAAGATTCAGGAGTCGATTCAGCTGCGCCTTTTTACCGCTTCGATGGAGGCAGACCTCTCTTGTTTTGAGGATTCTGAATTTTATGACCGGTATGTGAAGGCCATCCAGGAGGCGCCTACCCGCGCCTCCCAGATTTTAGATTCCATCAGCGATATGATTCTGTTCATCACCTATGTCGCCACCAACGGCGTGCTGCTTGTGACCATCGCGCCGGAACTGATGATATGGGCATTTTTGCCCGTGCTTGTGGGAATCCTGACAGGAAAACGGCGCAACAGGGTTTCCTACGAGTTCACCATGCGGGTTACGGAACAGAATCGAAAGCGAGATTACGTGCGCCGCGTCTTTTATATGCAGAAATATGCGAAGGAGCTGCGGCTGACCAACATCTACCGCGTTCTGTTCCGGCAGATGGATGAATCCCTGCGGGATATCGGCCGGGCTATCCGCCAATACGGATTCAAACTGGCGCTTTTTGAGTACGCGAGAAATGAGACCGTGGAGGTACTGGTCTATGTCGGCAGCATTTTGTGGACATCATTTCGTGTTTTGACGGCCAAAACCATGCCGCTGGGGGATGCGCTGGTGGTCGTCAATTCTATCAGCAGCGTCGCCTATACGTTTCAGGACTCTATCCAGCGGCTCTTTGAATTTCATGAGCATTCGCTCTACATCGAAAATTTGCGCTATTTTCTCCAGTACGAGCCCTCGATACGGAATGATCCGAAGGGACTGCCGGTATCAGACTTTCGGGGACTGGAGTTCCACAACGTCTCCTTCCACTATGCAGGGCAGGAGACAGAGGTTTTGCACCAGGTGAACATGAGAATACGGGCGGGAGAAAAAATCGCGCTGGTTGGACAGAATGGAGCGGGAAAGTCAACGATTGTCAAGCTGTTGATGCGCCTGTACGATCCGGCTCAGGGGGAGATCCGACTCAACGGCGTGGATATCCGCCAGTATCGTTTAGACGAATATCGCGCTCTCTTTGGGGTCGTCTTTCAGGACTATCAGATATTTTCGGCGCCGGTCAAGGAAAATGTCCTTCTTCGCTCCTGTGATG